>CALECM010000048.1 GCA_937949745.1 uncultured Bacteroidales bacterium
TATTAATCAGCTATTACTTTCCCGTATAAGTTATTGTCCAATCATTATTTTGCATATCCTCCAGTGTGGGATGTATCGTTTTTAATACCCTATAGTATTTTCCGACTGTATCCCATGGAATATATTCCACTATTTCCGCATCAAATACATATATCACCATACTGCCATTTGCAACACGATAAGACTCATAACAATCCCTTCTCCATAATCCAGTAGTATTTTTCTCGTCCGGTAAAACTTTATACATATGCGCATTCAGGATCGGATTGGGGAACAAAGTGTTAAAATATAATGTATCAGGATAATTGCCTCCATGAATATACACTTCTTTGGATGAATTATTGATAAAAGTAATAGTTTTATGACATTTATCCTTATCACACTTTGAAGAAGTGGATACAATAAGTAATAATGATAAGAAGATAAGTTTTTTCACGATTAAGATATTTAATTAAATCTATCCCATGCATCCGAAGATACGGGCAAACCCAAATGTTCCAGTTCACGCAACTTATCGAAATAATGTTTTTTACTATTTAGCGTGAAGGTATTGATCAAAGGACCATTGATAATAATATTCGGTCCGAGCACCCAATCATACCATGCAGGCTGTAAACGCGCATAATCTAATGCCAATTGGTTGTTTGTATGATTATAAGATAAATTTTGGTCATAACCAATAATAGGATTAGAATTAAAATTCCATTGATTGTTATCAGCAAAACCATCAATATTCTTATTGAAATAATTTAATGCTCTTGCATTAGCATCTTGTTCTGCAGGGTGGTAATCATGGTCTCCTTTACTAAATGCACTGGGTATACCATAACGCTGTAAATACCATAATCCGCTGGCCTGACTTTGTAAATAATGACCGTATTCATGTTGAAATAAACTATTATTTTCATCAGCACGGATGCTTTTACTTCCAATAATATAACTTCCTAAAGTAACTGCTCCCCAGGAGGTATTGGTTTGCAATACGGTCGCACCATATTTATAATCAACGGATTCCACACCACCCCGTAATCCAAATGTATTATGTGTATGGGAAGTCAAAAAGCCTGCAATTGTTTGTGGCAATTGCCAGGTAAAACGGGAAACGGTTTCCCAGGCCCTACCCCAGAAATTCTTATTAGGATCGCTCACAAATAAACCACCCCATATTTTTACATCGTTCATCGCCCTTTTATTAGCTTCTTTTATTCCACCGGAAAAAAGACCAACAATCCACGAATCTACTACAAAGAATTCCCCGCTCGGGTCGGTATACATCAACGGATTATTCAAACAATAGCTGTATCGGTTATAGCTCTGGGTAAAATCTGCCATTTGTATATACGGGTCGGGAGAAAAGAAACGTCCGATAGCCGGATCGTACAAACGGGCATTCATATTGATGATCTTAAACCGGTCAAGATGCTCATGGCCGGTAAATCCACGGTTAATTATGCTATAGTTTACCGTATCTTTTTTGCTCCAGTTGTCGTATTGCATACGATTTCCCCAGGGATCAAAATGACAGGACATCACTATTTGCTTATTTTTATCCGTAAGAAAACTATATGAACCCAAATGATCCGTATGTACATAATACATATTGCCTGTTCCTGACGAAGGAGCGGATTTTTCAAAAATAGCCACAATACCATTATCCCCGTAAATATAATTTAGATAATGAGAACCGTTTCCGGTTTCAAGAACTTCAAACAGGTCGCTGACATAATAACGGGTACTTTCAACTGTTCCGTTTTTCAAGGTTTTGGACATATTACGGTTTTTATCATGCCCGTACGACAACTGATAAGAATAGATTCCTTCCGTAATAGTAGCAGGCCGGTTCATAGCATTGTAGGTTACACAACTGCTTCCGGTAGCCAAGCCTTGTCTTCCGGAGGTATTAAATTTAACTTTCTTTACTCCATGAGGGTGGGTATTCCCGCTATTGTAGCTATAAGAACCTACATTAGAATGAGAATTAATATTGCCGGAGAGCGAATAACCGACCGATTTGGCACTTCCGCCATTTATCTGAAATCCGGTTAAACGATCCATATTATCGTAAGTAAAAGTTTCGGACTGAGAATTATTGGCATTGGTTCGTCCACTCATAATCCCTCTCGCGTTATAGGTATAGTCAAGTTGCTGATATGTGTTATCCACTTCAAAATAGATATCTGCGGGAGGGAAAATAGCAACGGGAGAAATAACACCACCACCTGCACCCGGATCAGGCTTTTCGATGACGATACCCCCATCTCTCTTGTTCCCGGTTTTAATCTGGGTGACTAATCCATTCGCATCGTAAGAATAGGCTCTACCTATATTATTTCCATAAGAACATACCTTAACCTCCCTGAACGGATTTCTGCTGTGGACTTTGTAAATCAGGGTATTGTCATCAGATTTTCTGATCTCATAAAGCCTGCCTCCCGTATAAATATGTTTTATCGAGAATTGGTCCGGGTAACCAATCTCATCCAGAAATCCCTGGTTATTATAACTATAAGTCTGGACAAAAGAACGACCATTGATCATTTTGGTCTGTTTGGATAATCTTCCTTTTATATCATATTCTAAAGATTCCGCCAGTACCGAATTGGCATATATATAAGCAAGTTTACCTATACCTTTATTGGTTGAACCGGACCGGTCATACTGGTAGGTGTAGCTATCCTGCGTTCCGTTTTTGGAGAATTTTTTTGATGTTACCCGCCCGAGAGCGTCATAAGTATAGGTGGTGACGGCACCGTTCGCATCTTTGGTTGTCAATAGCTCGTTAAAATTATTATAGGTATTGGTGACAGTACCTGCATCCGGATCGATCAAAGTAATCCTGTTTCCTCTGGAATCATTTACATATTTCGTAGTACTCCCGTTAGTAAGAATGGAAGTTTCGGTACGGATTTTGTTATCGGTCCGTACAATCTTATATTGATATGAAATCGTTCCTCCGGGATCGCTGGTGGAAACCACACGGCCCGCTGCATCATAATTTTTCACATAAGAAACGCCGCGAATGTTATCCCTGGTTGTTTCTCTTCCCGGAGCATAAGTATAGGTTATATTCTTATAATCCGAGATCTCGGTCAGGATACGACCGTACACATCATAAGTATACTTTTTCCACCTTTTATTATTATCCGTAGTTCTGTAAGATGAATATGGTAAAGAAACCTGGGTTACCTGCCCCAATGCATTATAGCGGGTATCAGTGAAGATCTCACTTTCTTCCCTGGAGAGTTCCCTTCCCAGTACGTCGTAGTAGATCCTTACCGCATTTTTACCTGTGGAATAATCCTGAGTATAATATTTTACATTCGGAATCAAGGTAGCTACATAAAGGCTTTCTGCCCATTTTGTAGCCAAACTGTCCCTTGTACCGTCCGGATAATTAGAAGAAATCCGTCTTCCCAGGGCATCATAGGTATAAGTAGTCGTCAACCCATTCACATCCTTCACAGACAGAAGATTGCCAGTTTGAACATTAAAGGTGTAATAGGAGATTTGATTCAATGCATTTTTACGTTGTGTCATAAAACGACCTGTATTATCATACTGGTACGTTTCGGTACGGCTCAATCCGTTGGCCGAAATCCTCTTCGTCAAAGGAATTCCCAGTGAATTATAATTGCTGTAAAAAGTCTCGCTATAGCCGTCGGAAGCACTGGTTTTTCTCATGGAAGACAATCGCCCGTAAGTACTATAATTGTAGGTTGTAGTTTGAGTGAGAGATTCTGACGAACCTCTCATTTGAGAAGTGATGATAACATTGTAGGGCTTAAAGACCGGTGCTCCGTTTGCCGCCGTACCCGCTATATAGGTATATTTTGTTATTTCACGGGTAAGCGGGGTACCTCCGAAAGGCACATCGTAATGTTCCACAATCAAACTGTCAACACGTCCATCAGACCGTAAACGTATTTTATTACGAATTGTAGCGCCCGTCAGAGAATTGGTCGTAGTCGATCCATATTTATAAGGTATGAAACGCTTATTACCAAGATCATGAAATTCATAATGGTTTAATTCTTCCGAGATCGGAGTTGATGCACTGCCCCTGTACTTCATCAATTGATGCAGATACAAATATTTGAAAACGGTATTTTCCTGGAAATGATAGTAGGTGGTTTCGCCATTATAGAGGATGGTTACTCCTTCAAAACCAAGGAACTGCCTACGCTTAAAATCATAATTGGGTAATCCGAAGCCATAGGTAACCGTATTTTTACCATTTCCAATCCCGTTTGAATATTTCATATATTCCACTACTCCCCAATTTACCTTGCGACGATGTTGGCTGGTGTAACCTACCGTAGGAGAAGAAAGCGTTCTATAGATCCATTCTGTTTCAAGACCCATTCCGTCGGTTATTTTTTGCACCAGATCAAACTGCTCGTTTTCAAACATATAAATTATGACCGGATTGGAATTGATTTGTTCTTTATATATAATATCGAGTATACCGTCACCATTAAAATCCGCAAACTGGTATTTACTTGGGGACTTGTCTATAAGCGCCGAATGGGTATACTCTTTCTTTTCATAATATAACTGATTATTGTAGAAATTTTTAGTGAAGTAGACTTCTATATATACAGAATTCCCTCTTTTACAAAACTGTACGATATCATCTTTTCCATCCCCATTTAAATCGACGATAACAGGTTCTGAATAATAAGGTGCATAATTCCCTCTGAAATTCTCCAATGGCGGTCCTGCAGAATGTGGCCACGAATAGCCTGATCCCGTTGACAGGTTCACATCCCAGCTTCCGGCTTCGGTATAGGATAAAATATCATGTTTGCCGTCACCGTTGAAATCGCCGTAATAAACTCCTGGATGCCAGCCTGTAGGGAACCCGAGCGTAACAAGACTATTTATAGCACTGGTCAGATTATCATATTCGTATATTTTGGTCTCTCCATTATTCCGGCATTGTATATTGGTTTTTCCATTACCGTTAAAATCGAATGCTTCAAACTGAAGAGAAGGGAACTGGATCACCGGATGGTAAATCCCCCAGAAAGTAGCCATTTTATTTCCATTCACAAACATAATATCACATTTGCCGTCACCGTTAAAATCCCCGAACAACATCCTGGCAAAATTATTGATAGTAGCTATGTTATTACTGGAAAAACTGGAGCCGCTGAAAGTAATGGTTCTGAATTTAACCGTAGTACTTTGATAAGAATCTCTTTCGCCGATAATCAATTCATCCCTCCCGTCTCCATTCACATCTGCAACATAAAACTGTGAATAATACTGGTGCGTTCCACCGCACTGGTAAATAAAGGATCCCGTATTAGATCCATAATACATTTTCCATGATGCCGTCGACATATTACCATTCAGATTATAAAGTACATAGTCAGCTATTCCGTCTCCGTTAAAATCGCCCGGTATGATTAGGGATCCCTGTTCTGTGCTTAATGTACGGATTCTGCTAAACGGATTTTTCTTGGCTCCCCAGGTCATTTTTGTAGAATTTATCTCCTGAGATTGCTCACCGAAATATTTGATTTCCGTTAAATGAGTCCGATGGGTAATATCATATTTGAACTCATACTTACCTACTTGTGTGGAACCATAAAATAACTGGATATTATCCAGGAGTCTGCTTTGACGGAACCAGTCGCCCATCACATAATAGTCATTAATATCGATGGTATTATTAACATAATTGAATCTTACTTTGGCATAAGTGGATAAATTTGCACCGGTATTACCTGTATACTTGATTTCTAAAATTAATGGATTGGCATAACTATGTGTATAACTGAAAGTCATATAATTTCCGTCCGCATCCGTAATTTTATTGATCAACCAGGTCATAACACTATTCCCAAGCGTCTGACGGGCATTAGCATTCCGGCCGTATTCAATCCGTTTACCGTCTTCCGTGATAGCTTCAAAATATTCCGGTCCATTTCCCGCTGTTCCGTAAGAAGTAATTTTCACAAAAGATTCAATCTCCGTACCATATACCGTTCCATTGGCACCGTAAGTTCCGGAACTTGTCTTGATTAAGCGGTTTCCATCTAAAGCAAAACGATCGTGATTATCCATGGCAACTCCGCGTACACTATTATCATGATATAGGTTCAGAGGGGTTCTGGAAATCGAGGACAACCCTCCGATATCCCATTTCAATCCCAATAAACCAAATCCTCCCCCACTGTTATATGTAATGGATAAATTGGGCTCAATACCCGCCGTACCAGGAATCACTTTTACGGGAATGGTATAATTGGCCATGCCCATCAACGAAACGTCAGCCTGTCCTTCTATGGCTGCAACCGGCAACGTGGTATTTTGCGCTATCGATACAAAACCATGGAAAAATATATACAACAAAGTAAATATTTTCACTAAATTATTTCGATTTTTCATAATTATTGATCTTTATTTTTTATTGTTTGATAATTTTCCATTCGCCGGTATAATCCTTAAAATTAATTTTGAGAATGAAAGTACCTGCCGGATAAGGTGAAAGGTCCACCTCTATTTTGGAAGAACTTACTGTGAATTCATTTAAAAACTGTCCATGTATTGTGAAGAGGTATAATATTCCGCCCTTAAGATCATCCCTATAATTTTCAATCTGAATATTGACCTTCTGGGTAGTGGGATTGGGATAGACACTCACTTTCACTTCCCCTATCTCACCTTCATACCAGATATTTGAATTGGCCTTCACGTCCTCGCTTTCCACCCCCTGAACACTATTGGTCGATATATCGGAAAAATTTTGCCAGAGCACATTCCGGCAGGTTCGGTTTCCGGCGGCATCGTACTGATACTCGGCCACACGTTCCATCACAATCGGCTGGGGAAGTTTTTCTCCCGGTTCACCGATCACTTGTGCCATACCCGCCGAAGCGAACATAAGCAGTAAAATAAGATAAGTTTTCTTTTTCATAATAAAACAATTAATTAATATTGGTTTCAAAAAAAACATAACTGACCTTCCATTATCATCCCGGATGCAATAATAAGACTATTTTTAAATATTACTTATTATTGAATGATCTTAACTTTATATTTTCATAAAAATTCAATATAAAATTGTACAAATCAAATATTAACATTTATTTGTTTTAATTATACATCTATATATTTATTTTAATTTTTAATTTATTATAAAATTTAATTTTCACAATAAATCCAAAAAACGTCAATTTAAAATATGGAAATTAATAAAAAAAAGAAGAAATATTAAAGAAGATTCGTTTTAAACCATTTTACGCGATATATCAATAAAGGTATAGTTCTAAATTGAAGCATCAGGATATTTAACATATTAATCCTCTTCCGCTACTAATTTTAATCAAAATCCGGCCTTTCGTAATACTCCCTTAATTTTCGGAAATAATTCTCGGTAAGACTATCGGATGTTTGCGGGATTGTTTCATCTATTAGCATTACGATTAATTTATGCTGATTAGGGGTAATACTATTATTTAAATCCACGTCATGGATATTACCATTCTCGAAAATATACAATATCGTATTGAATATCCCATCCAATACATCTTTTTCCTGATCTGTAAAATCTTCTTCCGTAAACCAAATCGAATCCTTCCAAAACTGACTTACACACGAGTCTAATTTAAAATGCACACTTCGAATAGCTGTTATTTCATCAATAACAGCATGCTTTTGAGGACGAAAAAAAGATTTCTGCCCGATTCTTTTAAAAACGACAATCTCATCTTTTAAATTGAGAATAGCTATTGACGGTTCATGGTAAGAAGGATAAAACTCAATAATGATTGAATTTATTCCATCAGATCTTTCTTCCATAACAACTGCCGGATCCTGCCTATTTTCACAAGCAAAACAACTAAGAAATGAAATGAAAATTAAAGCTCTTACAATCTTCATAATAACTTCACCAAAATTTGGCAAATATAACTTTATTACTAAAACCATCAAAATTAAGCGAATTTTCTAATCCGGTAATCTGAATTTCCCAAAAGATTTTTCAGCACTTTGGACGCATAATCTTTGACTATATTTGAATCATGGAAAAGCAAAGGACACATATACTTTTTAAATCATATGCATTCCCTAAACAATCCGGGAAGCAATAATTTAACTGATATTCAATTTTAATGTATTTTTATTCAAACTTGAACAACTCCTTCACCTTAATAATATAATCCGGACGGAAATATTACGATTACCGGACAGGTAGCTTAGTATGATTTTTAAAATGAGGTGAGGCCCGTTGAAAATATAAAATTGGTCATTTCTTGTTTCACTATTTCCAGATTTCCATTAAAAGTACCGTTTTTTTCTTCGTGAGGGGCATGGTTATAACCGTCGAAAGGGACATATTTTACGGGTAAATTCCATTTTTTCATGTATTCGTAAATGGCCAAAGAACCATAAAGATGTTCTGACCTAAAGAATTTCTTTTTCATCCGGTTATTGAGATGATCACAAAAGGGAATTCCGGATTGGTTATATAAAATATTATCCTCCGTTCCATGAAATAAAAGTGCCGGAAGGTAATTTCTCTCCTCGATCATATTCAGATCGGTTATGGCGCCCCAGAGTGAAATTACACCGGCTAATTTATAGTCGCATTCCAATCTGTTTCCCGAATGATCAAGGTTGCCGAAATGTTCCTGAAAATAATCATTTTTACAGCATTCGAAAACCTCGTCTTCATCCATAAAAGCCGTGGTCAGAGCGATAATCCCGCCGGAACTGCTCCCCGCAAGATATATTTTTTCGGGATCAATATTCAATTCATCGGCATAATAAGTAACATATCTTAATGCCGCGCGGACATCCTGCACGCAACAATATATCGCCATTTTTATCTCCTCAAAGCCTTTGATCCTGGAACCTAAACGATGATTTATCGAAACCACGACACATCCCTGTTCAATAAGATTTCCGGTCAGTTCTTTCTGCAATTCATTGTTTTTGTCGCCGAAGAAAAATCCCCCTCCGTGAACAAACAGCAGCACAGGCTTTTTTTGCTGATCATGACCATAAGGCTGATAGATATCCATGTAAAGAGGAATATTTTCAGGATCTTTTTTTATTCTGTTGAATATATCCAACACCTCTTTTATAATAGCGGGTTTACCATTCTTTTTTTTCTCAGGGGTTTTTGAAGTATAAAAGCCTTTTACTTCACCGTATTTCACATCCTTTTTTACAACAGCGTTTCCCGATATTTCATCCGTGTAGCCGTCCGGACCGGTAATAAGATATTCATAGCCATGGGAATAATTGATTATTTCTTTTTCAGATTTGCATGACATATTTATCCATATTAACGACATCATAAGAATATATAAAGATGTCCTATTTTTTTTTGCAACCATTTTAATAACCTCCTATACTTATATCATGTTTGATTTTTCTTATTGACATTCTGTTTTTCCCATTCCTGTTTACGATAAGAATAATCGGCATAATACTGTTTAACCGTATTTTCCAGTTCTTCAAAAGAACAATTCAAGGCCCGGTTAGAGAAACAGATCGGGGATCCGTAATAATGTAATTTAAGGGTCATGGAACGTTTTTTGTCAGGCATCGTTTCCCTTTCTATATATTCTTCAGGATTAAGCACTTTTAATACGATATAATAACTATTCGAATATTCTACGTTTGCCATAATTTTGATTTTATAAACATCTTTCCAGAACACCATACCATACCGGTGTCCGGTAGAAATATCATGAATGCCATCGCGGGAAATAAAGATCCCGATAAATTTTTCCCGGGCAAAACGGATGAATCCGATCAGGTCCATAAGCGCAAATAATAAAGATATAATGGCGAGCAACTGAAACAGTACATATCCGTAACCCGGTCTGAAATGGAAGCTCAGGTACAAGAATAACACGGATAAAAGTATCAGCGCTCCTATAAGAATGGGAATCCCGATAATTTTCCTTCCGGAAAGTTTTATGGTTTTTACAGGTAATTTATCGTGCATAGCCAGGGATTTATATATTTTTTTCCACATTTAACACAAAAGCCCTAAGCCCCTGCTCTACTGTCTGAGTATCCAGTTTATGAAGATATTCCAGGAATGTATCCACTTTTTCATCTTCTATAATAGTCCATAT
Organism: uncultured Bacteroidales bacterium; assembly: GCA_937949745.1. GTDB lineage: Bacteria > Bacteroidota > Bacteroidia > Bacteroidales > WCHB1-69 > JAGVVH01. The sequence continues at coordinate 10,101 of CALECM010000048.1, forward strand.
CACTCCGTTCAGGGTGGGCCATGCGTGATCCCCGTAATGAGGGCTCCCGTTATTACTGCCGCGGCCGGCAACATTATCCCAGTAGGTAAATCCGCGGATATCGTTTTTTTCCATGATCATCTTAATGATCTCATAATAGGCCTGGTTAAAAGTTATAAATACAGCTTTCATTGTGTGGTTGTTTTTTATGATCATAGGAGATGCCTCGAAGATGAATTGAAATAACCTCTATAAATGACTTGTCTAAAAACGTCTTGTATCTTCATACGGCATCCCCTCGATCTCAATTATTATTCTGTTAATGATTCCAATATTTTTATATTTCTTACTTCTTTTGCTTTACGACTCATTTTTCTTTTATTAATGAGGCAGTAAATAACCGGAACTAAAATTAAGGTAATGAGCAGCGATAGGAAAAGTCCGCATGCCACGGTCATCCCCATGGACTGCCACATCTCGGATCCCTCACCTATGCCGATAGCCATAGGCAACATACCCAGAATAGTAGTCAAAGATGTCATCAGTACCGGGCGTAACCTTGATTTTCCGGCGGTAATAACGGCGGTATTCATGTCCATTCCACGTTCTATACAGAGTTTGATATAATCCACCAGCACAATCCCGTTCTTTACTACTACACCCACAAGCACCAATACTCCGATCAGCGACATGACCCCAAAGGCGGTACCCGTAATTACATGACCCAGGATCACGCCGGTCAGCGCAAAAGGAAGGGAGAACATGATAACGAAAGGATCGGAAAGGGAACCGAACTGGGAAGCCATCACAATAAATACCAGTACGATAATCAGGGCGAGCAAAGTAAAAAGTTCTCCGAATGTTTCCTGTTGATCCTTGTAAGAACCACTGATCTCACAGGTAATATTTTCCGGGATTTCAATTTCGTTCAATGCCTTATCCGTAGCTTTAACCAGATCACTCATGGCATATCCCTGTGCCACAATACCGGAAACGGTCAGTACACGTTCCCTGTTCTTCCTTTCAATGGTAGGCGGAGTCATCTTTTCCACCACTTTTCCCACATCCCGGATACGAATACCTTTTCCTACATTATTGTAGACCATAATATTTTCGATCGATTCGACCGTTTCCCTGAATTCAGGAGCAAAACGCACCTTGATTTTATATTCTTCGCCGTCTTCACGATAGTAGGAAGCCACGGCCCCGTAAATACGGTTTCGTAAATAGAATGAGACTGTAGATATATTCAATTCATTCAGTGCCAATTTTTCACGGTCAAAATCTACCTGTATTTCAGGAACATATTCACCACGACTGATATTCACCTGAGAACATTCCGGCATATCTTTCATATATTCGGTCAAATTCGCCGCTACCTTATCCGTTTCATCGAAATTATAACCGTATATTTCCACATCTATCGCACTTTCACCCCCCGTTCCTCCTTTTTGTCCTCCGGCTAAAACCTCAAAATCCTTTAGTTCATCATACAGGGCCAGGTCATCACGCATCAGGTCGCAAATTTCTTTCATTCCCCGTTTACGATCTTCCAGATCCGTCAGCGTAATATTGTAAGATATAATATGCGAACCATTCTCGCTCATATTGGAAAATGCATTATCCGCATCGGCCTGTCCTGTTGTGAGATTCAGCACCTTGATTTCAGGATACTTGTTCATGAATTCATCACTGATCTGCATGGCTACTTCTTGTGAAACGGACTGTCTAGTACCGATCGGTAATTCTACGGTCATCCCTATACGGCCATTATCCGAAGCAGGAAAAAACTCTGTTTTGATGAAAGGAAATAACAGCAAGCTTCCGCCGAAAACACCCAAAGCAATGAATACAACCGTTTTACGATGATGAACGCCCCAATTCAACAACCGTCCGTAGGCCCTGTTAAGGGCTTCCAGTCCTTTCTCCACAGGTGTGAAGAAAAATACGTACAGTTTTCCTTTTTTATGATCCAATTTTAATAGTTTGGACGCCATCATGGGTATTAAGGTCATGGAAGCGATGAAGGAAAAAGCCATAATAATACTCACAATCCAGCCCAACTGACGGAAAAGGATTCCGGCCATACCCGATATCATGGTAAGCGGCAAGAATACGGATAACATGGTCAACGCTGATGCCATTACCGAAGTAGAAACTTCCCGGGTACCATAAATAGCCGCCTGCCGGGGAGTACTGCCCCGTTGAATATGTGTGGTGATATTTTCCAGTACCACGATCGAATCATCAACCACCATTCCGATCGCGAGTGAGAGAGCGGAAAGAGAAATGACATTAAGCGTATTCCCGGTGACTAGCAAATATATAAAGGAGGTGATCAGGGAAATAGGGATTGCCGTAATGATAATCAGGGTGGCTTTCCATCTTCCGAGAAAGATAAATACTACTAAGAATACGATAATCATGGTAATCATAATGGTTTCTGCCAAAGATCCCATCGTGTTCAGGATATTGGTCGAATTATCCATGATCATACCCAGTTCTATATCGGAAGGAAGGCTTTTTTGTATTTTAGGAAGCATCTCTTTTACCTCTTGCGCAATTTTCACGGAATTAGCTCCTGATTGTTTCTGGATCATGATCGTAGCTCCCCGTTTTCCATTGGTATAAGATTCCTGAGCCCGTTCTTCCAGATGGTCTTCTACTTTGGCCACATCCCTAAGAAAAACACTCTTGCCACCTCTTACCCCTACCACAAGGTCGAGCATTTCCGCGGCCTTCGTGAACTCACCTTCCACGCGGAAAGTATAGGTATTGTTGCCCATATCGAGATTCCCGGCGGAAGTATTACGGTTTTCCGCACCGATCACCTGGGTAACGGTTTCGATGGTCAATCCGTAAGCTTCCAGTTTATAGGGGTCGCAATAGACATTGATCTCGCGTTGCGCCGTTCCCGAAATAGAGACGGTCCCGACCCCATTGATACGGGCTAAAGGGTTACCTACCTTATCATCCAAAATCTTATATAAAGCATTGGTACTTCTGTCGGCCGTAACCGAAAGTAGCATAATCGGAATATCGTCCGCGCCGAACTTAAAAATGATTGGATTTTCCACATCATCCGGCAATGAAGACTTGACAAGGTCTAATTTATCCCTCACATCGTTAGTGGCTGATTCTATATCGATACCATGTTCGAATTCAAGTCCTACTACGGAAGCATTTTCCCTTGAGCTGGAAGTAATATTTTTCAGGTTACTAACGCCGTTAAGTACATTTTCAAGAGGCCTTGTGACATTATTCTCCACATCGGAAGCGCCTGCCCCGGGATAGATCGTCATGACCATAATGGCATTCTCATCCATCTTCGGAAGAAGGTCGACAGACAGTTTCGAGAAAGAGAAGAGTCCGAAGATAATCACAGCTACAAAGCATAAAGCAGTGGCTACCGGATTTTTTACTGCCGTTGAATATAATTTCATAACTCCTTGATTTTAAAGATGATTAATTAATAATTTCCACGCTTACCCCATTATCCAGCCGACTTTGTCCCGTAAGCACTACGACTTCCCCTTCTGCCAGACCGTCCAAGACTTCAAACTCATCGCCAATTCTTCGTCCGTAAATAATTTTACGGTATTTCGCTTTGGAATTCTTAATCACATACACGAAATTATCAGCCGATCCGGATTGTTTCTGGATGGCTTTATCCGGAATTAAAACACGTTGCCTCGAACCGTAATTGAAAGTTACGCGGGCAAACATTCCGGGAATTATCTTTTCGTTATGATTCGGTATTTTAACTTCCACAGGAAAAGTTCTGGTAGCCGGATCAATGGAGGGATGTATCAAAGCCACCGATCCTTTAAATACTTCATTTTCATAAGTATCAAAAGAAACGTCTACTTCCATCCCTTTTTTAATCCGGGTAAAAAGAGCTTCCGATACATGTACGACCAACTTAACGGGACGAATTTGTTCCACCACATAGAGCGGCATTCCCATTCCATACATATCCCCGCTGTCATAATTCCGTTTGGTTACAATGCCGCTGATAGGACTTGTAAGGTAGGTATTCTCCATTAGATTCTGGTAGGATGCCGTAGAAAGTTCGTAAGCCAATTTACGGGCTTCCCATTCCGCTTTGGAGACACCTCCGCTTTTGTAAAGACGGTCGGTTCTCTCAAATTGCATCTTGTCGTTTTCCATTTGCAGTTTAGTCTGGTTCAGGTTGACAAGATCCATCTCCGCCAGTTTTTGCCCTTTGACCACATGATCCCCGACTTCCACAAAGGTTTTGACGATTCTCACTGCCATCTGCGGGGCAATATTATTGGTTACTTCAGCCTCAACCGTAGCAGTGAAAGTACCTATCTGGTCCACCGGGGCGGAAACCAACGTGGCTACCTGCACCCTTACTTTCTGATCTTCCTCCATTTGCGATTGTTCTTGCTTCTGTTTACAAGAGGTTATCAATAATAATGTGAAGCAGGGCAATAACTTGATTAGATTGAATGTTCTCATATTTCAATATATTTATTTGTTTCCGATTAGTTTTTCTAATGATGATTTGGCTATCAGGTAATTATAGATGGCATGATTCAGATTAAGCCTGGCTTGGGTTAATGATAACTGTGAATCGTTGATCTCCAGAATCGTACCCCCTCCAGAATTATACCTTTCGAGTGAAATCGCATATCCTTTTTCGGATTGTACTACTCCAGCACGGGCGGCATGGTACTGCTTGATACTGGTTGCCATCTGGTCTTCGGCCTGTTTGACCGCGACATGCAGATTTCGTTCCACATCCAGTCGTTGCAAAGCCAACTGATTTATACTGATCTGAGTCTGTTTCACGTCATGCAGTCGTTGTCCTCCGGAAAAAATAGGAATGGATAATGTTAAGCCCAACATAGAATAAGGATCCCAATTGTAATTTCTGAATTTCCAGTCGTTACTCATGGAATTCCACATATAATTAAAAGAGAGGTAGAGGGAAGGATAATATTGGGCCAGCCTCATCTGCTTTACTCTTTTTAACTGTAATTGCTGGATCTCAATTTGCTTCAACATACTGTTATTTTCTAAAGAAGATCCGGACGGGACGACATCTTCCAGAATTTCAACTTCATGATCGGCAAGCGCTCCCAGGCATTGCACCGGGCTTTCCAAATCCAATCCTAATAATGCTTTCAAATACCAATGTGCAAGGATCAGGGTATTCTCCGCATCATAGAGTTTCGGTTCTGCATTTTTTACGTTCACATCAGCCCTGATATAATCATATTCCGCATACAATCCCTCTTCATACTTCTGCCTGATGTGATTGTAATTATCAAGTGCATTGTCGTATACTTCCTTATAAACCTGGTAAGCGTCTTTTGCCAGTAAAACGCCATAGAAAGCACTCTTCACCTGGTCCGTCATTTCGGTACGTGATGAATGTGCTTTTTCTATGGCTAATTCTACATCGTAAGCACTAACCTTGAGCCCTTTCCACATCACGGCGGACACTAAAGGCATGGAAGCGGAAAAACCCAGGCTCCAATTATGGTCGCGACCTACCGGCATTCCTTCGTCCATGCCGGGAATACCATCCAGGTACATAACCTGCTTAGCCACCGCAAGCTGGTAATTTCCGTTAAAATCAATCTGCGGGAAGAGAGCACCATAGCCACTGTTTTTAACATACTGCTGTTTTACGATTTCCTGATCTGCTATTTTTACTGTAATATTTTCGCTCAACGCGATTTTTAGCGCATCATCCAAAGTGATCCTGAGGGTATCGCCCGGAGATGAAGCACCTAATTCCAAATTCACCGCTGCTAAAAATATCATAGTCAATAACCAATCTTTCTTTGATTTTTTCATGGTTTGCTTTTTTAATAAAGTTTTATTCTTCACAATGAGTGGGCGTCAATATCCGGAGTATCTCGACTCCTCCTTTTCCCGTCAAAATATTTTGCAGGAATGTAATCATTACAAAATGCTGATTTTTAAAGGGAGTATTGTCTAATTCTTCTATAAATATGTACACCAGATTTTCATAATTTACACCGGATATGAAATAACCCTCTTTGGAACCCTGATACAGGTAATTTTTACAAATTTCTCTTATTTGCCCCCTAAACTCCGCTATAATCTCTTCCGTTTCAGGATAATAGGACAGGTCTTTATAGAACAAGGGACAATTAGACCGGGAATAGCGAAATACAATGATGCAGGTTTGGATAAATTTCTCTAACGGTGATATAGACTGGTTTATCAGATTCCTAAGAGATTTTCCAATATGATTTATTTCCATTAAAGTACAATCCAACAGTAATCCCGACTTATTACCAAACTCTTTTTCAAGGTCTTCCAGAGATGAAGAAGTTTCACCGGCAATATCTTTAAGACTAATATTTTTGATTCCATGACGGGAGAAAAGTGACATCGCGACTTTCACGGTCCGTTCTTTTTTTAATTTTTCCATAGCATCCTTGTTAATTTATTTGATGAAGCAAAAGTAAAGTGAAGCCAGGATGGAATGAAGGTTCATTTTTTCTTAAAATTGGTTCAAAAAAGATAAAAAATAAAGATATCGTACTAAAATCGTTAAAAAATGATTCAAATTGGTATATTTTTGATTTTTAAGGGCTAGAAATTTCAGTACAACCTATTTTTCAAAGACCGATAAATTATATTTTTCTGATCTAATTCCATTTTCATATTCCTCCTTTATAATTCAAAATAAATTTGATAATTATTTAACAAATGTATTACATGACTAATTGCCGATAAAAAGTATCTTTGTTTTTTAGATTATGAGATCAGATCATTATATATATGAGGTTTCCCTGGATGAATTTATCAGAACCAGTTCATTCAATGAGATATTTGATAATGAATTGGTCATCATTGAAGTAAAGGGAGAAAACGCAAAAGAGTTACGGGACCATCCTCCTTTTCATCTGAATGCTTTTTCCATTCTGCTGGCTTCCCAGGGTGAATTTTCTTTAAAAATTGATTACCTGAGTTACCGGCTGAAAGCGAATATGGGATTACAGATCATTAATTACCATGTATGGGAAGGAATTCATTGGACTCCTGATTTCAGGGGTTACCATATCGTAATTTCCCATGATCTACTGTCTCTCACGATTAAAGAATCAAATGAAAAATCGCAAAAACTCGTACAAGGTCAAATTCCGCCTCTTGTAGAATATGAAGAAAAAGAAATGCGGCGGCTGTTGAATATTATTGAAAGAATGAGCGGTTATATTGCCGAAAAAGACCATCTTTTCCGGGAAATACTGGTTAAGAATGAATTGAGTACATTCCTTTATGAAATGATGAACATTAACCTGAAAAAGAATATTCCCAATGTATCGGATGGTCCCCTTAATCTCCGGGATGAGATCCTCGGAAAGTTTATTGAATTACTTGTAATCCATTGCAGGAAAGAACATGAAGTTTCATTCTATGCCACCAAATTATGCATCACTCCGACTTATCTTTCCAGAACCATAAAATGCTTCAGCGGTAAAACAGCTAACAAATGGATCAGTAATGCCATCATTGCGGAAGCCAAGATGCTTTTACGGAAACCGGATTCATCGGTACAGGAAGTAGCTGATGAATTGTACTTTTCAGATCAATCCGCTTTCGGAAAATTCTTCAAAAAACATACAGGAAAATCCCCGTTAGAGTATAAAAAAAATCGAAGCTCCTAGTTTAGATCCTTCTCTGAAAATTAAAAAAGACATGTTTCTTGTATAATCGTATCATTTTTTACTATATTTGCTCCATTGATGGATAAAGGGAGATCAATAATAACCATATTTTATAAATAAAAGGCTAACCGCTTTAGTTTTACAATAAGACAGTAAACAACCGAAGAGAATGACTATGTTACAACGTGAACTGCAAAAACACCAATGGAAAGCCTTTGTCCGGCATCCCGCTTTTCAGAAAAATATAATCTTAAAAGTGTTTATGGGAATATGCTTTGCCATATTGGGAGCCGAATTCTTTCTGTTAGGATTATTTTTGGACCGGCTGCTGCTTCAAACCGGACTCGGCGATAATGCCATCGACATATTCAATTCCGCGCTTTTATATTTGTTGCTTTTTGATTTTACGATCAAATATATCTTTAAAAAGCTGAAATCGATGCAGATAGCGCCTTATCTCACACTTCCCGTAAAACGAAAGAACTTATTTAACTTCCTGCTTATCAAAGAATTTTCCAATATCTGGAATCTATACTTCCTTTTCCTGGTGGTACCGTTCGCTTTCCGGAGCATCACTCCTGATTTTGGTTTCTTTGCCGCTCTATCGTATATCATTTTTTTCTATTCGCTTTGTATCGGCAACAGCCTTTTGGTAAATGCAGCCGATTATATTTCTAAAAGGAAAGCATGGTTTGTCATCATACCCTTTATCGCGGTAGCGGCCATTATTGGAATTGCTGTGATTCCCAATGTTCATTTTGGCATATTTACGGTAAAACTGGGACAGTGGATACTACATCACAATCTTCTGGTATGGATTTGCCAGCTTCTTATTCTGGCCGGATTATGGCTTTGGAACCTCTCGCTAATGAGGGAAGGCTTGTACCGCGAACTGCAAGGCAAAAAAGTATCCTCCAAATCCAGGCTGTTCAATATTTCGTTTTTAGACCGATTCGGGGAAATCGGGAATTTTATAAATCTGGAAATTAAAATGTTATGGCGTGCTAAACGCTTAAAGCAGCAATTATTCGCTCTGGTGATGATACAGCTGTTTTTCTACTTTATTCTCTATTCTTCAGCAGCTTCCGAATCTTATAACTTTTTCAATTTGTTGTTCTTCGGGATTTTCTCTTTAGGAGGCCTCGGATTGATCATGTCACAAGTAATGTTCACGGCGGAGTCTTCTTTTTTCGACGGGTTAATGGCCCGAAACCATTCGCTGATCAATATGCTGAAAGGAAAATATTATCTTTACGTTGCTTACGGATTTCTTGTGGCTTTACTCATGATGATTCCGGTGGCCCATGGAAAACTAACATTTCTTTTCGTGATCTCTTTGTTTTTTTATACCAGCGGATTGGTATTTTTCGGGATGTTTCAGAATGCCGTTTACAATAAAAGTTACATGGATCTTTTCGACGGCGGAATGATGAACTGGAAAGGCACCTCCGGAAATATGGTGGTAACCACTCTTCTGGGTATGCTCTTGCCGTTTATACTGGTTTTTATCATCCACGTGATATTTTCCCTTAAGGTTACCTGTTACTTTATGTTGATAACCGGATTGGTTTTCACCCTTACGCATAATATTTGGCTGAAATGGATATACAAACGTTTCCTGAAACGGAAATATACGAATATGGAAGGTTTCCGAAGCAATACCTAAACAAATGCAAACATTACAAGTAAAATCAAAGATTATGGATATAGCGATCAAAGATCTCATCAAACATTTCGACGGCAATATCGCCATTGATATACCGGAATTAACTATTGAAAAAGGCTGTTTACTGGGACTTGTGGGTAATAACGGCGCCGGAAAAACGACCCTTTTCCGCCTGATCCTCGATCTTTTTAAGGCCGACCGGGGATATGTGCTCAGTCAGGGAAACAACGTGGCATTGACGGAAGAATGGAAATCCTATACAGGATCTTTTATCGACAACCGTTTCCTGATCGATTTCCTTACCCCTGAAGAATATTTCTATTTTGTAGGAGAAACTTACGGCCTGAACAAAGAAACCGTACAGGAAAGACTGGCCGTATTCGGCCGTTTCATGAATGAAGAAATATTAAGACAGCAGAAATATATCCGGAACTTCTCCGCCGGCAACAAGCAAAAGATCGGAATCATGGCCGCCATGATGGTAAAACCTCAAATACTGATCCTGGACGAGCCGTTTAATTTCCTTGATCCTTCGTCCCAAATCGAGATCAGGGATATGATTCTGAAAATGAACCGGGAAGACAATACCACAGTATTGATATCAAGCCATAATCTTAACTACACTACCGACATTTCCACAAGACTGATCCTGCTGGAGAAAGGAAGAATCAGGAAAGACCTTGCTAATTCCGAAGAGGCCATTGCGGAACTCAATTCTTATTTTATCGAGAAGGCGACGAATGAGGAGTAAGGCATATGTGCTTAATCCATAACTAACAATGATTCGTTTCATAATATTGGTTAAAATAATTAACCCCCATTATTATTCACAATCTATTACACCATGAAATTATGTGATCGTTTCACCAAACAGGCTCTTTCAATAATGGTATTGCACCATCCAGTGTATGTACGCCCCGGAATTTCTAGCAAACAGCCAAGGGATAAAAGTCTCGGAAAACCGATGAATAAAGACATACCAGATTAATCAACCTAAAAACTATGTTTATACTCAAAAATGTACTTCATCAATCAATTTGGAACTAAAGTTCGGAAAAATTGTGTTTTTATAATATGGTATTAATTTAAAGTAATGTCATTTTCCGCGCCTTTTATTGGAATTAATCGAAATCGGTTAGCTACGGACGGATTTGGAGTAACAACCTTAGCGGCTTTTTGGGGATGTCCTCTTTCCTGCTACTATTGTCTGAATCCGCAGTGCGGGAGTAGAACTTCTCCTGTTCATATTTTCACTACGGAAGAATTATACCGTCATGTGAAAAAAGATGAACTTTATTTTCTGGCTACAGGTGGCGGAATTACCTTTGGTGGCGGTGAACCTTGTCTATATCCCGATTTCATCCATGAATTCAGGACTTATTGCGGAAAACAATGGAGCATAACCATAGAAACCTGTCTCAATATTCCTCTAAAAAATATTAAAAAAATAGATCCGGTAGTCGATCAATACATTATTGATATTAAAGACTTGAATAATGAGATTTATAAAAATTACACAGGAAAAAATAATTCATTCCTTATTTCCAATCTAAAATGGCTGACCAGACAAGGAAGAGGAGAGAATATTAAAATCCGTGTACCTTCAATTCCGGATTTTAACACAGAGAAAGATATTCAGAAAAGTATAGAATTAATAGATCGAATAGGAATTAAGGATATAGATATTTTTTCATATATCATAAAATAACAACATGAATAGAGGAAAAAGAACATGCAGGATATTAAAAGAAATCCGGCAACAAATTGCACTTCAAAATAATATCGAATATGTAACATCCGAATGCCATTTTCAGGGGGAATGCAAGGGTAGCTGTCCTAAATGTGAAGCAGAAGTGATCTACCTTGAGAATGAATTAAAGAAGCGGCATCAACTGGGAAAGGCTGTTTCCATTGCCGGAATTTCCTTAGGTCTCGCCGCCTCATTTTCCGCATGTAATTCTCCGCGCAAAGAAATTCCGGCTATTCCTTCAGAAATACCGATAGAAACAATATCCGAAACGCCTCCCCTTCCCTCTCCAGATACGGTTAACGTTCCACCAGAACCAGATACTAAATGCATTGCCATAGATGGACTGGTTTTTAATATTGTGGGAGATGTGGAGTTTGGAGAAAGTGAACCCATAGATCAAAATCCTGATTACAAATTAGAAGAGATACCATTCACGGATCAGCTTGAACATCCCGATGAATATCCTCCTCCGATTGATGAGGATATTTTAGAAGGTGATCTCATCCTTCCTGATCCCGGGTTTCCAGACCCGGATATAGATTAAGTTGTTATAATCCGGAGTAGAAAATCCAGGAAACATTTATAAAACTCCTATTCCTTAACAAATTTCTTCGTTACCGTCCCATGGGTAGTTTTCACATGTAAAAAATAGATCCCTGAAGAGAGATGGCTGACATTTATCAAAGTTGTGAATGTATCACGGGAAATTTATAAATCCGATCATATCAACACCAACTGTAAAATAAATGATCTTCATATAATTATCATTCTGAATCTATTTGAGATCTTAACGGTGGGATAAAAATACTGGATTTATAACCGTCTATTGAATAATTTTACGTAAGTTTGCCCCTTTACACAGTTAAGGATAGATTCAAGAATTGCATGCTGACTTAAAAATTGAATTTTCTTTATTTAATCACTAAGCTTAAAAAGCTTATAAAGATATTATTTAGCCACCACATCGGGTTGTTAACAAAAATACAATTTAGTAAATGATAAAAGATAAGAAATTGACTTTTTGGATAAAAATCCTCCTTATATATACACCTTTCTTTATTTTACTCCTCATTTTAAGAACCAGGGGCGGATATGACTGGGAACAATATGTGTGGAAAGATTGGAGTTTGGCCGATCTGAAAAACGGAATTGCCGGTACCTATAATTCATGGACAGACTGTCTCCCTATTTATCATCTTATCAATTTTTTTGCAAACAAAATATCCGGAGGAATACTTGGTTTCGAATCTAATCTTTTTTCAATACGCGCGGTTTCACTATGTTTCGAATTAGGCTCTACCCTTATCCTCTTTTCATTGCTGAACAATAAATGGCACAAGTGGCATAAGGCCGTGCTCTATTCGCTCTTTTATTTCCTGAATGTGGCGGTTATTTATAATTCACTGGTATGGGGACAACTGGATGTGGCCATGACATTTTTCCTGTTCGCCTCGGTAATATGCGGATATAAAAAGAAGTGGTTACCGGCCTTTGTCCTGTATCTTTTGGCTGTAAATTTCAAATTACAGGCCCTGTTATTCCTTCCGTTGATGTTATTAATCTTCCTTCCCATGATCAGGCAAAGCAAATCTTACAAAAAGCTCTCTCTCTCTTTTTTGACAGCCATAGCCGTAAATTTCATCATTTACCTTCCTTTTCTTTTATCCCATGAATTTCCGGGTCTATGGAATGATATTGTGGATTCCTTTAACACAGACTCTTTCGTATCCAAAGGCGCGTTCAATATCTGGTATTTACTGTTTCAGAAAAATCCGATGGAGTTTTCCGTTTATGTGAAATTCTTAGGTATCTCTTATAAAGTTTGGGGTTGGCTTCTATTCGGCATTTCAAGCATTCTATTATTAATTTTCCTGTTTAAGAAAAATATCCGGTCAAATCTAACAATACGGAAATATATGTTAACCCGGAAGGATGCCTTTGCCGCTTTTTCCTTAATCACCCTGCTTTTCTTTTTTCTCAATACGGAAATGTCGGGGAGGGACTTACATCCGGCGTTTATCTTCCTGGCGGGATATGCCATGGTCTATCGCAAACCATGGCCATTTATCCTCATTAGTATTGCCTATTTCCTGAACATGGAAGCGCTTTTCCATTTTATGAAATCGCATCATTATCATACCATGATATACATGCCCTGGTTTGCGGCGGTGTTATATCTTTCAGGTATTCTCTTACTTTCTGCAGATCTGTTATTGGCACATGGAAAACGCATAAAAAACCTGTCCGTTAATATACTATGAAGACAATACCGTACCTCATTAATTATAAAAAATTAAAAAGTTCTCCTTTTTATTATTGGATCAGGATCATAGCTATTTATTCCCCTTTTTTGTTTTTGGTATTCTTCCTAAAGACCAAAACGGGACACTGGTGGGACAATTACCTATTTTCGCAATGGGCTGATTACAATTCATCACATGGTTTGAAGAATGCCTATGATTCGGGAACCGATTACCTGCCATTATATCAATACGTTCTATATCTTTTCGGTAAAATGCAGGAAAATCCGTGGCTAATTTGGGATAAGCTGTATAACCTTAAGAATGTGACCATATTATTTGAATTCGGAACAACACTTTTCCTTTTTAAATATTTAGAAGGGAAATGGAAGGATACGGACAAAGCCATATTATATTCCCTATTTTATTTTCTGAATATAGCCGTTCTATATAATAGTCTGGTATGGGGACAGGTAGACGGCATCATGACATTTTTTATTGTGGGAGCTGTACTTTTCGCGTGGAAAAGGAAATTATTCCTTTCTTTATTATTCCTTTTACTTGCAATCAATTTTAAATTACAGGCCATTATATTCCTTCCACTTGTCGGTTTACTGCTCCTTCCTTTGTTAAAAGAAAAAGGAATTATCAAAAAAATCCTTTTCTCCACCGTGGCATTATCTATTATTCTGGTATTGATCTATTTGCCTTTCATTCTCGGAGGTCATTTTCCCCATATATGGAAAAATGTGATCGTCGGATCCGTGGGAAGATATTCGGTTGTATCCATGAATGCCAATAATTTGTGGTACATGTTTATGAAAGATGATCCTATGCAAGTACAAAACACGGTTACTTTTTTAGGTATCACTTATAAAAACTGGGGATTTTTCTTATTCTTCCTTTCTGCTTTTTTTGCTCTTTTCCATTTCCTTAAACCTGTTTATCAAATTTTTTTCAAAAAGATAAAAGCTAATTTTTCAGAAAAAAAAGTTTGGATATCCGCGGCTCTCATCCCTCTGATTTTCTTCTTTTTTAATGTGGAAATGCATGAGCGCTATTCCCATCCGGCCCTGATATTCCTCGCTTTTTATGCGTTTTTGTATAAAAAGCCGTTACCTTATATTATTATTTCCATCGCTTATCTTTTGAATCTGGAAACCGCTACTAAATATTTCGCCTTCTCTTTTTATTCGGCTATCTTCTTTAAGGCAGGATTTATCGCCACCTTATATTTGATCGGGATCATTTTACTTTATTTGGATTTATATGATGTGAAATTCAAACCTCTAAAGAGACAGACAAAATCTCCGCCGATATAACCTGAACTAAAAGAAATATCCGTGGAATAAAATGGTTCACAATTGCGTGAAATTATTCGAAGGGAATTAATCCGTATTCCCTTCGATCCATTTCTTAAAGTCCGTTACTTTTTGCCGACTCATAATGATTTTCTCTTCAGCCGGAACGATCAGATTCACCACTAACCTGCCCGTAAACCAGGTATTAAGGTTTTTAACGGCTTTCCGGGCAATCACGTATTGCCTGTTTACCCGGAAAAATTGCCCGGGATCGACCATCGCGCATATTTCATCCAATGTGTAAGGCATCTGTATTTTCTCCGTATCATTTGTTACGGCGTAAACTTCACCCTCTATGATATAAAAATATAAAATCGTGGAAATATCCAAAGGCGTAAACCGGTCGCTTTTGGACGGTATCAGAAAATGAGTCCGGTATTTTTCCCGGTTTTTAAACGTGTCTATGAGTTGTCGGATACTTTTTTCAGGAATATCCGTGTTGTCATTCCCTGCATTCGTTAAGCATTTTAATTTTTCCAGGGCTTTATTAATATCCTGCGCCTGAATCGGCTTAAGGAGATAATCGATACTATTTACTTTAAATGCTTTAAGCGCATACGCATCATAAGCGGTGGTGAAGATCACCGGACAGGTAATGGTAACCCGGTCGAATATTTCGAAGGATGAACCGTCGGAAAGATGAATATCCATAAATATCAAATCCGGCATGGCATTTCCTCTGAACCATTCAAGGGTATCTTCAATTCCTTCCAGTTCGCCGACGATTTCAATATAGGGAGCATTGAGCGACAATAAATTGCGTAAGTTACGGATAGCGGTTTTTTCGTCCTCTATGATCAAAGTTTTCATGGTTATGGATTTATCGGATCTATCAACGGAATTCTGACTAAAAATAAATTACTGCTTTTTTCAACGATGATATGCTTATTGAATAACAAATTATACCTTTTGTCTAAATTCACCAGGCCTATTCCGGTTTCATGAATATGGTCGCCGTTAAATTTCGGTTGAAGAAAATTGGATACGACAAGCTGATCATCATTTTCACTGTAAATAGAAATCTCCAAAGGTTTCTTACTGCTTACCTGATTATGTTTAATCGCATTTTCTATTAATAGCTGCAAAGACATCGGGGGAAGATGTTTTCTTAAAGCCCTGTCGCTGATTTGTATATTAAAATTCAAATTGTCTTCATACCTCGTTTTCTGCAAATGAATATAAGCCTGAGTATAGGATAATTCCTGTTCCAGGTCCACCACATAACATTCTCCTTCCTGAAGTGTGTACCGGAGAACCCGTGAAAGTTCATTGATATAATCTTTCGCTTTTACCGGGGATTCATCCACCAGTGTGGAAAGTGCATTCAAAGAATTAAATAACATGTGGGGATTCAATTGCGCTTTTAAGGATTCGTACTGGTGCTTAAATATTTCCGTATTCAGCTGCTGGTGTTCCAAAGCCATCATCGATTGTTTCCTGACCAGATAAATCGCATAACAGGTGAGGAAAATAATGAGGGAAGTGATCCAATCGTGTAAAGGATGTGTAATATGGTAAAGAAGGACTTCGGCATTGGGTACATCTTTATAATGGATGGAGAAAAGTATCCGTTCGGCGAGTTCCCTTAATAAAGTTCCGCCGACAAAAAGGAATAAAAGCGAAAGCAGGATTTTCCCGATGCCGATCTTTTGATTCGGACGGTGAAATTTAAAAATCAACAAATTGGATATGAATAAAATACTCATAATAACAATGGACGTAAGCGCTTCCGCTACAATATCGGAGAAAGAACCGGTATAAATCCGGCTGAAAATCTCATCATCCGCAAAAAAAATCGATAATTCCGGCAGGATAGTCAATAAAGAAATCACAACGGACAGGATGATCACAATCCATAAATCTTTTGAGCTCATTTTATTTTTATCCATTATTGACACAGTAATCGGCAAATTTATCAATAATCAGATAAAATAATACAGATTATGGTATAAATTGTCGATTTTGAAGGTTAAATTGCCGAATAATGGTTTTTACCTCAAAAAATGAATATTTTACCTCTTTTTCGAACTAAAACCGTAATTATACAAGGTCATCCCCGAATTTGTACAATTTAAGGAAAATATTATCCTGTCAAATAAACAGCCTCCTATTTTTGCGCCATAAACTTAAATTACAGTCATGAAAAAAATCTGTTTTATTATTTGTACATGTTTGTCCTTATCATTTGCCCGGGGGCAAAACAGCCATCGCGAAACACTGGACAGTATCGTAACCGACCGCGAAATGAAATCCGTATTTTATTACACGGACGGAGCACTGAATCAGCAACTCCTTTTCGATTGGGATCATAACTCGGAGAGCTGGCACGTGGTTCGAAAAATAGATTACCAATATCATACTTCCGGAAAAATAGCCGTGGAGTTGTATGCCGGATGGGACAATCCCAACTCAACCTGGGCCAATACCGGGAAATTGGAAATGCATTATGACCAAAACAACCATTTAACGGAAATAGTCCGTTGTAAGTGGGATTCCGGTAATAGCAATTACATTTTAGAGAAGAAACAAAATATCACCTATGATCCTCTTTCCAGAGAATTGTCGCGTATAACTTTAGCATGGAACATCAACCATAATGCCTGGGACAGCGTAGATAAAAAAGTTTTTAACTATGAAGACCCTAACACTAGTCCACACTCCACATTGTTGTCGGAATGGGAGGTTAGTCAGGCCCTGTGGATTGAAAAATTGAAAGATACCTTTTTATTTAATGATCAGGGTCAAATTGATCAAAGGATCAGAATGATATCCAATAGCCGGAATCAGGCGTGGAGAAATTTTGAGAAGACAACTTATGAATATGACATGACCGGAAACCTTATTTCCGAAATCACTTCCGAGTGGGAATGGGAAGGAGGAGGAAGCTGGCGGGAAGAAGAAAAAGCGGAATATATTTTTGACCTGAGCGTAGATTCCTCATCTTTAACCATACCTTTTGATTATGAATGGTCCTTTAAATTAAACCGGATCGAAAAG
This sequence comes from uncultured Bacteroidales bacterium, assembly GCA_937949745.1. Classification (GTDB taxonomy): domain Bacteria; phylum Bacteroidota; class Bacteroidia; order Bacteroidales; family WCHB1-69; genus JAGVVH01. The sequence goes on from CALECM010000048.1 coordinate 27,770, forward strand.
TATTTTAAAATGCCGTTCCATGAGAACTGGAATAATCCGACAATCGTCAACTACTATTATTCTTCCGCTGTGATCAATGGTATTGAAGATTGTGATAACCTGAATATTCCTATATTTCCAAACCCCGCTACGGACCATATTTTTATAGGATGGAACGAGAATCAACAGGGAATAATCGAAGTATTCAATTCAGGAGGCAATAAAATAGCGGAACAGCAACTTATACCGGATAACATTCATAAATTATCCTTATCCGGATATGCTTCCGGCATTTATATTTATAAAATCCACACAGAGAACGGAAAAGCAACCGGCAAGATCATTAAAAAATAATTTAAGAACATGAAGACCCTCATCGGCTATATTATACTCATGACACTCACCTGTTCATGCACGAAGTCTCCTGGCAGTATCAAAGAAGAGAGAGCGGTCAACGCTTTCGATAAAATAGAGGTGAATGGGAATGTGGAGATCCATTATATGCAAATTTCCGAATATCATCTTGAAATCGAAGCCGATGCAAAAGATCTGCAGAGCATTACGACTTCGGTTAAGGATAGTATACTTTTCATTAATGCTCCGGAAACAGATCACCATAGGAAGGAACATAAAAGAGTGATTATTTACCTTTCTTCTCCCGGTCTTAAACAAGTGGCATTGTCCGGAGCGGCTCATTTTAATAGTACCGATTTGAGCGCCGAATCTTTTGTACTTCGGGCATCGCAGGGTGTTGATATCCGGATAAACCGGATGTATATTAAAGATAATTGTAAAATATCCATTTCCGGAGGCACGGATTGTATCGTAAAAAAACTGGAAGCTGATAATCTCTATCTCAATTGCAGTGAAGGGAGTGATATCACGCTTCGACAACTCCATACCCAAAACATTGTGCTTCATGCATCGGGCAGTTCCGATGTGGTTCTTCAGGGAAAAACCGACCGGATTACTATTAACGCATCAGGAGGAACGGATATTTCTATAGAAAATCTTAGTTATAATCATTTCGCTAATCATAGGAACAAGCATCGATGAACTCCTCCTTCGATAAACTCAGGGAAAGTAATCCATAAATGTCATTCTGAGTGAAACGAAGAATCAGATATAACGAATTTATTACTCCACTATTCAATGATTTATTCTATGGACTATTTAATTCGATGTTGCTGCTCCTTTCGGTAAACTGTTCCCTTCGATGAACTCAGGGAACAATTTATAGCTAAAGGTATTCTATGGTCATTCTGAGAGAAACGACGAATCTGATATAACGAATTTATTTTCTCCATTAATATTCGATGATTTATTCTATGGACTATTTAATTCGATCTTGCTGCTCCTTTCGGTAAACTGTTCCTTTCGATGAACTCAGGGAACAACAAGTTAAGATTATATAAATCCTGCAATCACTTGATAAAAAAGGGAGATGGATACTAAACCATCTCCCTTTATATTTTATATGAACCGAAATTAATCCAATTTAACGCAGCGTACACTCGCCCGGTTATCTTTACGCATATCTTCCATTTGCAATACCGGACAAAAATAGCGTATATGCGCCACTCTGCCCTGAACCGAATTCCCCGGTTCGGAACTCCAGAAATAAGCATCTCCCAATAACAATCTGTAACGGTCAGTGGGACGGTCATAGTAGCCGGCCGGTAATGCCGAAAAGCCCGTTTCATTGGTAGCTTCGGTATCGTCCAGCCATTCGCCCGCTTCCCTTAAAGCATTACTACCATAAGGAATCAGTCTTTCATAGTGTATTTCTCCAGGCAAATACCAGCCATCGGGACAAATTCCCTGAGGGTATGCTACTGCCCGTGAAGGACGTACTGTTCGGGAAGCAGAGTACCAGTCATAAAGGTAACCATATTTCAAGCCGTTAGCCAGACTATCGCGGTAGCCGGTCGCGTAGTAGGAACCGTAATCGCTTACGGCGCTACCGTCGCTGTAACGGGTCGAATGTAAATTCTCTGCTGTCCAGCAATCACATCCTATACGGACCGTACTATACTCATTACCTTCATAATCGACTGCGATTAAATTGGCCACGGAATCTACCGTACCGTCCAATTTATAGATCGTATCGTTAATCCCGCAAGGTTTATAATTTAATACCAATCGTAACGTACAGGTTTTGGTCAGGGTCAGGTTACCGGTATCCGTAACACTCCATTCGATCTCATACACTCCGCTCTCCCGGATAGCTCCTTCCGGAAGATTATTCGTAATAATATAACCGTCGTTCGGCACCACTCCCCCGTTAACCTCAACTTTCGGTTCCTGTAATATAATACTAGAGGGCGGAACACCGTAATCCAACGTTACCAAAGTATCCTCAGGGCACAGTATATTAAATATATCACGCCGGTAAACATTTACTTCAAATTCACAACGGGCTTCATTACCCGAAGAATCTACTGCGATCCAGGTAACACGGGTAATACCTTCGATAAAAGTCACGCCGTCCAGGGTCGTTCCTTCCCCGGTCATGGCATTACTCAACCGGTAATATTTCCGGGCGATCCCGTCGTTATCGGTTGCCGTCACATCCCAGTCCGTACCCGAATGTGTGTAGCTTGTAACAGGAGGATTAATCAGAATATTCCGGTTGCCGATATCTTCACAGCTTATTCCGCCGTCACAACCGATACAGGGAGGAACGGTATCCTTTACTATAACCATAAAGCTACAGTTGTTTGCGCCACATTCATTCGTAGCGGTTACCGTAACCACGGTAGTATCCCGGTTAAAAGCGTTTCCTGTTCCGGTTCCCGCACCATTACCCTGTATGGAACCCGTAAACAAATAAGATATAGCCGTTACATCATTTTCAAAAGACAAGTTATAATTTACTATAACAGAAGAACCGGTTTCCGGTAAATAGGCCACCAATGGATCCGCCGGACAGTCAATAAACAACGGCGTATTCTTTACCCTTACTATTATCGGGTGAACTACACTTTCACAGTTTCCGTCGGAAGAACGGGCATAGAAGACCGTATCTCTCACCGGAATCACATTTGCGGCTATTTCGTTAGTAGCCAGACTATCCAGATAATATTTCACCACACTCAGGGGAGGAGTAATATTGGAGATCGTAAGGGAAAGATTCACATTGGTACCCACACAAACACTATCAGGCGCATTAACCGTAAAATCGGGCAAGGTCGGACTATACAACATTAGCCGGATTGAATCTACACCACTCTGGCAATCCGTGATCGTATCCCGGGAACGTACATAAAATATTTCCGGAGTATTTACGATGAATACCGGTGTTTCCAGAGGATCGGCAGTTGCATAATCGTTATAGAATATGACCGTATCATTGACGGAAATATTACTGATATAATCCATCAGGTTCACCATGGTTCCTATACAAACCGTCGCTTCTCTTTCTATATTAAATTTAGAGAAAGTATCCAAAATTGTAACGGTAAAGTTTCCGGTTCCAATGTTCGGATCCGGAACGGGAACGGTATCCGGATAATAACTGGCGGGGATGAAATCTTTTCCGTAAGCCGTTATCTCAGTAATTCCGGGATTAAAAGTAATTCCTTCTAATGTATTGGGAACCGAATCTGCTATGGTGGCTCCTGTTAAGCGGTACCATACCCGGTCCAGGTTGCAATGATCGGTAATATCCCCGTCCATTAAAGTACTGTCGTTTACAAACGATCCGCAATCGTTGATATAAACGGTCGTATCCCTCACGTTCACGACAGGCGCGATGGTATCGATAAAATAAGGAACGGCCTGCTCATAGGTAGCGCTACAGTTATTACCATAATCCACAACCACCCGGTAAAGGCCATAGGAACTTACGCTGTAAGTACTTCCGGTGGCACCACTGATCAGCCGGTCATTTTTATACCATTTGTATGATAATATATCCCCAATCGATTTGGGATCTAATATATAGGGCAGGTCATGGCAGGCTACGACAGTATCGGACAGTACATTATAAGTTTGCGGAGGAGTCAAGAAATTAAAATTGGTATTACCGCCAAGGTCGGTCCCTACGGCATCGAAAGCGATCGCGGCACAACCGCTGCCCACCGTATCGATAAGGATATTTCGCGGATTAAAGAAAGGGAACAACCTTCCGCAAGAATTGGGAAAGCGCAGGATAGCCTGTCTTCCGTTAACAGTAAGGTCGCTGGAAGTAAGCGTAAAAATACGGCAAAGGGTACTGTGTATGATTAAAGTATCCTGAATCGTAACCGAAGAACCCGCTAAAATGGTATGATTGGACGTCGTGCCGCCTATATAGGAATAATCAACCGTATCGGCTATTATTTGTCCGGTGATCCGGGTCGTGTAATTCCTCAGGGTCAATTTTCCTATCAATACCTGCTGGGTCGTATCCGCCGTAAGGTTAGCATTTACCGAAACCGACTCGAAAGAGACAGGCATTGCATTATAGATGGTTACATTAGAAGCACTGGTTTTGACACCTTCCGATCTGAAAAGAGCGCTGTCCTGAATGGTAAATATCTGATTCCCGTTACTTCTAAAAGTGGTATTGGAAATGTCAACTACATGTCCGTCTTTCTGCACAATCTCTATATTACTGTAGTTTCTTTCGGTAGTATTGACTGTATTTCCATATATATATAAAGAACCGTCAGTAGATAAAAAACGACTCATTGACATATTACCGTAAATGTATAAAGGACCGGTGCCCGTATGCTGGTTATAGTGTCCCGTAGCCGTATAATTTCCATATAGGTAACAAGGTTCGGAAGATTCGAAATAGAAATAACTGGTAGTTACATTGCCATGAACGTATAAACTTCCTGATTTATGGAAAATCGTACTGCCTGTTATATTACCCTGTACATCATACCGGCCTCCTTCTATATAAAGATTCAGGGATAATGGAATACCATTAGTTTTAATATATTGTGCATCCACATTTGTATCTTTACCTACAAGACGTATCTCAAAATTGCCATTTAAATTCATTGTCATACCGGCTGCCAGCTCCAGGGAACCGTTTATGTACAGATCCTTATCATTATTAATTACGCCATTATAAAAAACAGGAAGGCTGTCCCCGGCTCCCGGCCTCCAGAACATCGATCCTATGTCAACCCGGTATAAATTGTAATATACGGTATCACCCTTCCGGAGAAAAGAGTTTTCATCGAATACAACCGAATTGGAATCCGAAGGTATGACGCAGTGAGGATTGGTAACTGCCGGATCACCCCCGGAAACCTCAATACTCCAGTGCTTCGGATCATCCCAATTACCGGTACCGCCCACCCAGTAAAAAGTGCCGGATTGCGCGGTAATTGCGGGCTCTATCATAACGTTATTCCTGTTATTACCTCCGTCTATTCCCTGTAATACCCACAGGGTATCTCCCACCACATTCAGATAACTCACCGTAGCGCGGCTGATTATAGCCGGATAAAAAAGCCTGAATACCGGACTGGAAGTACCCCTTCTTGTAAGGACGGTATTATCATTACATCCGCAAGGATCTTCCGTGCAGGCATCCGGTAAATAAAAATATTTACGCACATAATTTGTATCCAAATTATTTCCACTGGCAAAAGAATAGGTCCTGTTGATCGATAAAATCAGGCTGTCAGTATCGAATCCCGTGCTGGAGAAGTAAGCGCTGCTTTGGAAATCGAGTTTGTTAAATCTGCTTCCTCTGACCCTGAAATCCAATGAAGATTGGGCAGGAGGTAAAGTGGTAAGGTTATGATAAATAAAATTAGTGGAGGCATACATATTTGCATGTAGATAAATATGGGAATCCGAAAAATCGTATGCCGTCAGGTTTTGATGATACAAGGTACAAATCCTGGTCACAAGTACCGACCCCGAAAGGTCCAGGTAACGGCCCGCGGTGCCGGGCTGGGATTGGGAAATAAAGGTTCCCCCTTCGGATTTAATGGTATGGTGATTCGCGATAAAGCCACCCGAATGATGAAAAATAGACTGGCTTGTTTTAAAATCGCTGACCAAGGTATAGTTACCGGTGCCGGAGAAATAAACGTTCGCCGTATATATAGTATCAGGAGTTGAGCGTACGGTATGTTCCCCATTTCCCGAAAAATAAAGGATACTCGCGATTCCTTCAGGAATAACACCCGAAAAATCAGCGCTTCCCGCAATGTATAACGGGTTTTCTCCAATCAGTTTTCCTTTTCTTTCCGGGATAATCCAGTAAATTCCTTTACAAACGCCCGGAATATCCAGAATAATGGAATCAGAAGTGTTAACGAAAGAATTCTCGTCGACAAAGACCGTATCGACTATGGTCGGCACACATCCCGACGGTCCCTGCACAGGCCCGTCGGGAGAAGTGGCCCAATGCGAAGGATCACTCCAGTTTCCCGTACCACCTCTCCAATAATAACCGGTAGCGGTACCTCCGGGGGTAAAAGTGACATTTCCCCTGTTTCCGCCCATATCATCACTTTCGGGAGCCGTCCACATAGCCCCGGTAAAATTAAAGCCCTGGAAACCCAGGTTTTGGGTCGACTGGGCAACAGGGGTATTAAGGGTACTTCCGACATAACCCGAGAACTGGCTCTTCTCCGCACAATCGGAAGTGTGTATTCCTACCTGATTCAACACCACGTTGACCGGATAAAAGAATATAAAATTGCCCTGATCCCATAATTCGAGATTCTGTATAGAGAGCCTGGCGGTATTGGTGGCAATTCCCTTTATCATAATATCATTCCTTGCCCGGATATCCATAGTATCGACTTCCATCACAAACAGATTGGTCGCTCCGGTTACATTGGAATATAAAAAAGATAATTCCGAAGAAGCGTTTACCTGAAGATAATTTGTTACGATGTTAAAGGGAAGTCCCCACAATGTAGCAGAAAACTTCGCGGGTTGATTAAGAAAAACACGGTTAATATTATGAATGCTTCTTCCCGGACTTTGATAACTGTTGGTTCTAAAAAAAGTAAATTCCGCAGGAGCATCTACGATCAGTTCCTCCATATTCACTACTATTCCGGTCTGAACATCTATAGTTACCGGACCTTCTACCAATACCTTTTTCAGGTGCAGGTTTCTAACCGCTTCTATTTCGCCAATGTTGTAATTAATATGCAATGTATCGTTATTGATGGTCAGATTTGAAAAATATGGAGAATTATTTCCGCCTGTATATCTGATATTAAAATCAGGTGACAATACGACAAGACTATCAATGATTAATTCCGTATTGGTGCTTGTAGCGCATAAATATCCCACGGTCGGGTTCCTGAATTCAATGATTTTAAAATGGCTGCTCTGGTTAAAACAGGAAGGACCATAAGCAATGAAATGACAATCCTCGAAATAAGAAGAATTCCCATATATAGAATTATAATAACTGGAAGCACTGGTGGCATTATGAGTCGTGGTTAAAGTAGTACCTGAAAAATCGACAATCCGGTCCGTATAATTACCTGTATTAATTCTATTGGCTGTCACGTCATGGCCTAAAGTATAAAAATAAGTCTCGAAAGAAGACAGTATGGAATTAACATTTAAATCATTTGCCAGTTCCACCCTTTTTCCGGGTTTTGTAAAATACAGAGTTGCCCCCAGACGGCTCTGAGCAGCTGGATTGACGTCAATGATGAACCGGCTCGTGGTATCCTCTTCATTATTGACCATGTAAACACTGGTAATATTGAGAGTGATATTCCCGTTAGAAATAATATCTCCCGCTATATTAGCTCTTGTAGCGGATATGATGAAAGGGACCGTAGCATCTTCGCAAACCAGGCTCCGCATGTTAATGGTATTGGGGTCTGCAGTTAAAGACACCTGAGTTGAAGTTGCCGGAAAATGGACGTTATCGTTCAAAGAAGGGGCAAAAGCCGGACTCTCGCCCAATCCGTCGGGAGTGATACTCCAGTTACGGGGACTGTTAAAATTCCGGTCCACAGGATTTTGTCTCCAGTACAGGTCGCGACCCTGCCCATAAACCTGGGAGACTGAAAGGAATAATAAAAAAAAGCTAAAAAGGAATTTTAAAAGGGTAAAAATCTTTCTTTCCATAAGAATTAAAGTTTTTATAAAGAATAATTTATTTCAATGCTTTTACTTCAAAAGAAGCGGGCAAAAATACATATTTTTTTTACTTTTATTCCACAAATTGACCCTAAAATAATTGATTGTTCTGCCAAAATAAAATTCAAAACTTACAAGTCGTTAACTATTAGTCTTTTATTCGATATATATAGAAAAATAATTTTATATATTATTATATATTAGAAAAGTCTTGTTACAGCCTAAAAAAAGCTACACTCTTATCCTTTCAAAAGTTATTATAAGAATTTATGAAGCATATTTGTTACGGATTTATATTTAAGTCTAATAAAACTAATATGTAAAACTATTTATTAATAATTAAAAATATGCCGAATAGACAATCGAATGATAAATAAAGTTACCAGAGACATGAAAATATCCACCAAAAATCTTTGTAATAAATTGAAATCGTATCTTTGCAAATTCTAAAACAGAGAATGAAATTTAATGAATTAAATATTTCCACGTCTTTATCCAATGCCCTGGCCGATGCCGGATTGACGGATACTACTACTATTCAGGAAAAAGCTTTCCCGGTAATCATGTCGGGACGGGATATGGTGGGTATCGCCCAAACCGGAACCGGCAAAACGATAGCATACCTCCTGCCCTGCCTGAGATTATGGAAATTCACGAAAGAAAAAAATCCGGCTATCATCGTGGTGGTCCCCACACGCGAGCTGGTATTACAGGTAGTGGAACAGGTAAAATTACTCACTGTTTATATGCCCGTAAGAGTAGCCGGCGTTTACGGCGGGGTGAATATGAAACAACAGGCTCCTTTTATCCTGGACGGACTGGATATACTGGTGGGCACACCGGGACGTTTACTGGATTTTGCTTTAAACGGTACCCTTAAGCTACGGGATATTAAACGTTTTATTATCGATGAAGTGGATGAAATGCTGGATCTCGGTTTTCGTCCTCAATTGATGAGGATCATGGACCTTCTTCCTTCGAAAAGGCAAAACCTGATGTTCTCTGCGACCATTACCCCTGACCTTCAGATTTTCATCCGGGATTTTTTTATTCAACCGGTCGAAGTAGAAGCGGCCCGCACGGGAACTCCGCTGGAAAATATCAGGCAGGAAGGCTTCGCCGTTCCTAATTTCAATACGAAGGTCAATTTCCTGAAACACCTGTTGGAAAATGAACCGGAATTTTCAAAAGTACTGGTCATCACTTCCACCAAAAAAACAGCGGACCTTTTGTATGAACGCCTGCAAGATCAATTCTCTGAAGAGATGGGCGTGATCCACTCCAATAAATCTCAAAATAACCGTTTCCTGACACTGGAAAAATTTAACCGTAATCAATTCAGGATTCTCATTGCGACCGATATCGTAGCGCGAGGCCTCGATTTTGACGAGGTTACCCACGTGGTGAACTTCGACATTCCGGAAATACCGGAAGACTATATCCACAGGATAGGGCGTACGGGACGCGCCGATAAAACGGGTACAGCCCTGACGTTTATCACGAAAGCCGACAATGAAAAAATAAAAGCCATTGAGAAGTTGATGGACCGCCCTATTCCTTTATCCGGAATGCCCGAAGAAGTCGAAATTTCGGATATACTTATCGAGGATGAGCTCCCGCAGGTGAAAATGAAAACCATCCTCACAAAGCCGCCCGCCAGAGAAGAAACGGGACCTGCTTTTCATGAAAAAAAGGATAAAAATAAAAAAGTAAATCAAAAAGTCCGGCGTTCGGAAGCTATGCGTAAAAAATACGGCAAACCCAAAACCCGGGGACCGAAAAGAAAAAAATAGAAATATTTAGAAAAAATTATTTACATAATGCTTTTGGCATTCTGATCATTGCCTCCGGTGGCTTCGACAAGCTCAGCCACCGGATAAAAAACTTCTTTTTCATCCTTCATGTATTGTCATTCTGAATGTAATGAAGAATCTTATAATTCCATTACTCATTACCTTAAAATAAGAAGGCATTTAACAAAAGCCTCAACAGGACAAGAAGATAAATCAAAATATTCCTCCTCTGCCTATTTTCCCTGCGATGTCATTACCGCATTAAGTTCTTTGAACGTATAAACGACAACCATTTATTTATAAAAGACCCTTCGCTTTGCTCAGGATGACAAAATAAAGAGAGCTTATCCCCTCTTGGCTTCGACGAACTCAGCCAGTAGGGAAGTCGTCGCTTTAAATTTTAATGCGTAAAAAATCAAGATTTCTTTGGCGTTAAAAATAGAAAAGATCCTTCGCTTCGCTCAGGATGACAATCCTTATCAATGCAAAGAAAATCGATTATCAAACCATGATTCCTCGTTTTATCCAGTAAGCCGGGATGGAATCTTCCGGATAAATTGTCATTCTCTCAATGCTGAACTGTCATTCACTTTCCGATATCTTCGTTAATGCTTTTCCCTTATGGGCCGCAATGTGATTGGTCTTATCACTTTTAATTTCATATTGTGGCTCTTCCGGCGTGGCATGGTGGGTATAACCCTTGAAATCGAAATCCCGGGTATGGATCTTAATGATAGTTCCTGAAACCCTTCCTGCTTCAAAATTCCAGCTCACTTTATCACCTATGTTAAATTGTGTTTCCATTTTTATATCTTTACTAAATATTCCTGATCTTCAGGCAAATGTTTCTCAGGCAATAACAATAAATGTGGAGCCTATGTTTTCGAAAAAATATAAAATATTAAAATCTACAGGATAATACCGGAGATTAAAAAACGTTTCTCCAACTATGGAGCATATCATTTCTTTTCATGAATTAACGGAACTGTTAAATGAACTGGTTATCCGTTTTAATACCCCGGAGTTTGTCGAAACGGACCCTGTACAATTTCCACGTCGATATAGCCTCAAACAGGACGTTGAAGTTTCAGCCTTCCTGACGGCCACGATCACCTGGGGAAAACGGAGTCTCATTCTCAAATCCGCCGACCGTATGCACCGTCTGATGGGTATTTCACCATATGACTTCATTATGGGAAAAGGTTATGACGATCTGGAGAAAAAGAATATCCACCGGACTTTCTTCGAGGATGATATGGCTTTCATTTGCCGGGGATTACAGGCAATTTACCAGAAATACGAAAGTATCGAAACCTTGTTTTCAGAACTTCCAGCCGACCATGAAAGGATATGGAACGCTCTCCGGATCTTCCGGGATCATATCCTCACAGCCAACGGAACCATGAAAAACAGAAGTATCAAACATATTTCAGATCCCGGAGCATCCGCATGCAAACGACTTCATCTTGCTTTAAAATGGCTGGTCAGGAATGACGGTATCGTGGATATCGGTTTATGGAAAAACATCTCTCCGGCTGAACTCTTCATCCCTCTGGACGTGCATGTGGGAAATTCGGCCCGCCAACTGGGATTATTGAAAAGAAAAGCAAATGACCGGGATGCGGTGACAGAACTCACGGAAAACCTCCGTATTTTTAATCCTGATGATCCGGTGGTATATGATTTTGCCTTATTCGGCATAGGTGAACAAAAACTCCTTTAGTGAAAAACAGATCATGCCATTTCCTCACGGGCATAATCAGCGGCACGGTTAAGCAGGTTATTGAATTCTAAAGTTTTCCTGTAAGCGGCCACGGTTTTTTCTACCACTGCGGGATCCAGCAGGAATTGATTATCCACGCGCATTTCCAGGTATACATCCTTTAATTTAAGATAGTCGGCAAAAGGACTGTCGGAAGGGAAACCCGCCGGAACCCGCTTGAGGCTGTTTTCCATACCCAAAGTAAAACCTTTCGCTTTCTTAATCGCCGCCAGGAACGCTTCACCATTGAACATGATATCTTCACGTACACTTTGCAGGATGTGTTTTTCCGGCATATAAAGACCGGTTGTGAGAAGATTACCGCCCAGCAAACCTTCTCCCTGCGGTTCGATATGAAAATAATAGCCCGAATTTCCGGATTTCTTTCCTCCCGAACAAATATAGGCTCCCATATGGGTTTTGTAAGGTGATTTATCCATACTGAAACGCGTATCCCGATATATCCTGTAGGTGCAATCCTTCAAAGTAAGTCTTTTCACATTGGGATCGAACGAACCTATGCCTTCGATCAGTTTCACTACAAAAACGTGGAATTCGGCTTCCGCTTTTTTATATTCGGCTTTATGTTCGGCAAACCATTCACGATTATTGTTTTGCCGCAATCTGGTCAGGAAATCGATAATATTCTGCATTTTAATCTATTTTCTATAATATGAAATGAAATTCTTATCCGGAATTTCAACTGTTACCTGCAAAAATAATCAAAAAGCATTCCGCTTTACCAGGTTAAGGGTGAAAAAAGAGATGAACGGAGTCCGGAGTCACAATAAAAAAGAAAATGTCCAAAACTTGCCTTTCGTTATCCTGAACCGGAGTGAAGTATCTGTTAATTCCAGGAATTCTTCACTCTTCAGAACGACAAAGAATATTGCATTACTTTTTGGACACTCTCTTATTACACTCTTTAACTAAGATACGGATTAATTATGATGGAAAAATTTCCGGGTTTCTTCCGTTCCGTCGCTGAAAAATACCTTTTTAATATAGAGATTACCTGAACGCAAATTATTTTCCTCCAGTTCGAATCCGCCCATATCGAATATTTTTTCGGACACTATTATCCGGCTGCTCATAGCGGTAAGATAGAACGTATAAGTACTTTCCAGCACCTGATTGGAATTGGCATCAAATACGGATCCTTTCTGGAAAGTGATCTGGACCTGGCTGGTACCTATAGCCACATTATTACTCAAACTAACGGTAACGGAATTGCCGTTGAAAGTAATATTCTGGATAGGGAACGCCTGGTTAAGGCTTACGATTTCGCCCAAACTACCCTGCAATACGTCCCTGTCAAAATTAAAAACAAGATCAATAAGACCGGGAGCATCCGGATCATATACGGTTGTGGAGTTGGCTACCGGTACGGTGGAAATTATCATAGGATAATCCAGGGTTGCGAAATTCAACGTATAGTCCGTAACGGTTTCATTACCGTTGGCATCCGCTATGGCACCGGCGCCAATCACCACATTGAATGTTTCGTCGGAAGGAAGTACCGGACTTTCCGGAGTTATAAGATCAAATGAAAGGACATTCTCTTCTTCCAGAGGATTTTCCACAGGCTCACCGTTAACCGTAATGAAATCCGGATTCACAATGGTAATTTCCTTATTGTAAGTGATGGTGATGAACGGCTGATTGGCCTGAACCTCCATATTCCCATTCACCGGAGAAGTGCTCACCACTTGCGGAGGACCCGGAGGCACGGTAGTGCTACCGTTTAATTCCACGGTTCCCTGAACCGGCATAATCCCGCCTAATAAAGCTACGGTTACCAACAGGGTTGCCGTGTGGGGTTCTTCGGCAGTAGCGGGACCCGTAGGCGCATAAGTAACGGAAACATTATGTCCGCCTCCCATTAATTCAGCAAGCAACTCCATTAAAGACCTTTGAGGATCATCTGCCGTAAAAAATTCAGCATCAGGACCCTGTAAAGTAAGATCAAAAGATGAAATCATAGATAAAGCAGGCAAGCCTGCCACCTTGATATTGATCTGCTGTTCCACCTGTTGTCCTATCTCCGTCTGAACATATACCTCCGTAGGAGTGAATAAAAGACTTTGGGCTAAAACCTGGGTGGTTGTAAATGTCATTGCGAAAAACAGCAATGCATTAAGTTTTAAAATTTTATTCATATTTTTTTGTTTTAATTATACGGATTATACCGTAATACATTTGATATAAAATATAAAAGTTAAAGAGTGTATTATTCTGCTTAAGCGAATTGAGAAATGATAATGAGTCTTACGGGGAGGCTGCGGAAGTAAGCGACTCAGGATCGGAAGTAAGGTCGGGGATCAGATATTTACAGGAGAAGATTAATTTTTATCCGTGAAGTCGTAAATTCAAAATATTGTATTATTAAATTTGAACAAAAATAATTATTTTATTATATAATCCATATATTTTTTTTATTTTTTTATGCATTATATCATTTTGATCAAAAATTATATATTTAAAAATAAGAATTAATATCAAGTAATTTTTGCTAATGAATGGTAGAAACAACCAATATGATAGTCAATAAATAAAAAAAGTCAATAATACTATCGGAAAAAGCATTATTGACCAGATATACCGGCATTCCGGCAATGAATGAAATTTGAATTATGAGGGATTATCCATCTCCTTATTCGGCATTTTGTCTTCCACATCCGTATCCGTAATACCTACACCCGGAACATCGGGCTCATTAAGGCACGTATTTTCTTCGAGAGCGGTGGTACTGTAATTGGCGTTGTCATCAATGCGGAAAGACTCGTCTACAATATTGGTCATATTGCATCCCTGGCTTTCCGGATAAAGTTCATCACCGTCACGGAAAGGGTTCTGATCCTCTTTTGGCAATCTGTTTGGAATCTGACCATTACCGGTCGGGGTCATTTCCGGATTATGCTCTGACCCGGGTCTGTTTTTCATTGGGTTATCTGTTTCCATGTAATGATATTTAAATATGTTAATAATATATTTTATTGTTCATCTTTGACCTGGTATTCGTCCATGAGTTCTTTCAACAAAGGTAGTCCCATAATATCATAGCGTTCTTTAAATACTTCTACTGCTTCTTTGCCGAATAATTTTTCGTCCAGAATCAAAGCCTCTGCGGGGAAAGGCCGGTCGTTGTTAATTTTAAGGTCGATTACCACGGGCACGGTACTTTTTACCGCCTTGTTAAATACTTCTTCCAGTTGATCCACACGTGTCACGGTAAATCCTTTAGCACCCATCGCTTCGCCTATAGCCGCATAATCCGCGGCCAGCAGATCTACTCCGTATTTAGGTTGCTGCGTATCTTCCTGTTCGGCTTCGATAAAGCCAAAGGAGTTATTCGAAAATACGATATTAATAACCGGTAATTTATATTTTACCTGCGTCAATATATCCTGCATAACCATGGCAAAACCGCCGTCGCCGTTCAACGTGAACACCTGCCGGTCCGGATAAGTTAACTTTGCCGCGATTCCTCCCGCGACTCCATAACCCATCGTGGCAAACAATCCCGATGTGGTAAACCGCTGATCCCGGCCATTCATATCCAATAGCCTTATCACGTGGATAGTTACATTTCCCACATCCGTCACAAAAATCGCATCCGGATCCGCCACCCGGTTGATTTCTTTAAATACGGGTTCTACCCGCATTGGTTCCCGGTCGCTATTATCGAAACCGTGTAACCATTTCAGCCAGTTATATCTGTTCTTACGATTAGCTTCAAGAAAAGGAGTAACCGGACTAGGCTCGCTTTTTTCCACCAGTAATTTCATAGTTTTACCGGCATCACCAAGTATAGCCACATCCGTACGGTGTCTTTTTCCCAACTTCGAGGAATCGACATCTATTTGTATAAATTTGGCTTCCTGTGGGAAAAAGAAACGGGCAAAAGGGAAATCACTTCCTATAAAAAGAATAAGGTCCGCCATATTTAGGGCTTCGTTTGCCGGCTTCGTGGCTACCCGGCCCGCCATACCCAGGAAATTCTCAAACCGGTCGGGCACAATACCTTTGCCTAATACCGAAGAAACCACCGGCATTGAAAAATGAGTGGACAGGGCCATTATTTCTTCTCCGGCACCCCGGGTACCCTGCCCGATATACAGAACAGGCCGTTTTGCTTCCTTAAGGAGTTGTATAGCTTTATCCACATCGGCAGGATCAGGTAACGGGTAACCCACCCTGTGATTATCTGCCGAAGTGATCGATAAATCCGGAATATCCACATAGCCGAAATCCACCGGTATGGTGACTACGGAAACCCCTCTTCGCTCGTAGGCGATACGTATGGCATCATCAACCATAAAAGGAAGACTTTCCGGCGTCATCACCGTACGGTTATAAACGCTGACATCGGTAAACATCGGATTTTCGTTCATTTCCTGGAACGCATTGTAATTCATCGCTGTTGAAGCCACCTGGCCGATCAGCGCCAATACCGGCACATGATCCATCTGCGCGTCATATAACCCGTTGAAAAGATGCGTGGCTCCCGGTCCGGCAGTACCAAAACAGACTCCGATCTTTCCCGTCAGTTTCGCATCGGCCGAAGCCGCTATGGCCCCTACTTCCTCGTGCCTGACCTGGATAAACCGGATCTTATCGCGTTCATCATAAAAGGAGTTCATCACGGAATTAAATGAACCTCCGGGAATTCCATAAACATGGTCCACGCCCCAGCTTTCCAAAACTCTGAGCATGGCCGTACCGGATTTAATAATTTTTCCGGATTCTTTTTTAATCGGTATATCACGTGCCGGATCCATAGTATATTTTTTAAATGGGATATTCAAACATGTAGTATAGAATAACATTATTCCCCCACCAATGTTTTAGAATTATTTAACAAATAAAAATATGATCACCGGAACCGGCCGGTAATACGGGAAAAAAAGAAGAAGATAACTAATATCTTAGGGAATATACCGGGCATGTACCGAACGGATCATTCCTCTGTTGGCCGTATCATCCGTACTATATTCCGGTGCGGTATTGATTGACAATTCCTCATTTCCGATCCGGAAATTGTTTTTATAGATCACCTGGCTCGGTCCTAACAATGTTCCCTGTACCACAAAAGTGTATTCTCCTGGCGTTACGGCTTTTCCATTGTCATCTTTGAGATCCCATATATATACCTGCGGACCAGACTTTGGGGTGGCACCGGTATAAGCGTCGATTTGCTTAGTGGTATGAGTTTGCGGATTAGCTTTGCTTACCCACAAAGGCATGCAATCCGGACGGTAATCATATCCTCCTTCGGCTGTAAATTTGGTAACAAATAATGTCCTTACAAGAACACCTTCGTTATTTTCAATCCATACTGCAAATTGATTACTTCCTCTTCCGCTTTGTTTTTCATAATCAACCGTGATCTCCAATCGGGTTCCTTCTTCCATGACCGTATCTGTTTTTTGGGCGGAATTTGCTTTTTGCGTACAATTGGATAAAATAAATAATAAACCAACCGAAAGTGTGAATAACCGGAATTTCATAAGCTATATTTTTAAATTTGACATTATGATTTTTATTAAAAGTGAACAAAGATAATATTAAATCCGATACGATCTCGGAACCGGTTAACACTACTGCAATAACAATTTCATAAAAAACGTTACTTTTGCAGGTAATTTTCAATGTCGATATTATGAGATTTTATACCATCATCCTGATGTTCCTCCTTTTACCGTTTACTTTAAACGCGCAATCCGATACATTAAACAGGACGGATAGCCGTGGCCGTAAACAGGGATACTGGAAGAAATATGAAAAAGATAAACTTCAATACGAAGGACAATTCATTGATGATGTTCCGTCGGGACTTTTCATTTATTATCACGATAACGGCAACCAAAAAAGCCGCAGCCGTTTCATACAGGGAACCTATAAGGTGGAAACGGTTATGTATGATCTCAACGGAAAGAAATCCGCCGAAGGGATTTATATAGACCAACTGAAAGACGGTACCTGGAAATATTACGCGCCGAACAGTACGCTTATTAAAGTTGAAAATTACAGCAAAGGTATTAAAAACGGCCTCTGGCAAACTTTTTCTCCCCAAAGCGGGGTATTATTACTGGAAGAAAATTATACCGGAGGAAAACTTAACGGAGAACAGAAAACTTATTTTACCACCGGAGAACTTAATACCCGGATTCCCTATATCGACGGCAGAAGAAACGGAATGTCGGAAAGCTTTTTCCCGGGAGAGATACTTTCCACCAAAGGCATGTACTACCAGAACCACAGGACAGGCAACTGGGATTATTATGATGAAACCGGAAAACTCAGGAAAAGTACGGAATATGAAAAAGACCGTCCGGTTAAATCTTATCTTTATTTATACAATGGTTCCCATGCCCAGAAGATCAATCAGGACCTCTTCGCTTACGTGCAAAAGACCGGGGAAAATAAAATAACGTTAGTGACGAAAAACGATAAGAGCCAAACTTTTACCGAAGATTACCAATCCCTTCTTTCCTGGCTGGATTTGGTTTACTTTACACCTGTATCCCCTTCGGTTACGGCTTCTTACGATATATTGACGGGCTATGAAGAAGTAGATGATGATACCGTAAAAGTGAAGATGCGCCCTTCTCCTTCCCCGGAAGTTTTAGCGAAAGGCGATTATGCCAAAATTGTAAAAAGAATATTTAACAGGGAATTACCGGTAGAAGAAGAATAAAGATCATGCATATAGAAAATCAAGACTTTCCTCCACTTCTCCGGTAGTCGTAATCTGATTGGGTATAGCTTCCCCGATTTTTTTCAATAGCGTAATATTGATTTTATTTCCGCTGTTTTTCTTATCCGACTTCAATAATTCCGAAATGGACCGGCGGTCTTCTCCGGATAAAGACGGCAACGTATAAAATCTTATGATAACCTCTTTGATTTCCTTTGCGGTTTCCAGCGAAATAAACCGATGGAGATAAGAGATATAGGCTTCGCAGCAAATACCCAGAGCCACCGCATGGCCATGATTAAGAGGCATTTGTCCGGAAAGGGAATTCCCTTCGAGGGCGTGGCCTACCGTATGGCCGAAATTTAAAATGCGCCTTTCTCCCATATCATAAAGATCCCGCTTAACGATATTATTTTTAAACTCCAGAGCCGATCCGAACCATTCCGGTTCCATGTTGTCGTAGTTGATTTCCGGCAAAGAGCGTAGCTGCGTCCATAGCGGAATATCATGGATAAGCGCATATTTGATCAATTCCCCGAAGCCATTAAGTATATCGGAATACTCCAGGGTAGTAAGGAATACGGGGTCAACAAAAACCTCATCAGGTAAATATATCGTACCGATGCCGTTTTTAATACCGTTAAAATTAATCGCGGTTTTTCCTCCTACGGAGGCATCTATCATCGCTAATAAAGTAGTAGGAACGTTAATATAAGAAACCCCCCTTTTGTAGGTGGAAGCCGCAAATCCCCCTAAGTCGCTGACCATACCGCCTCCCCAATTGATGATTAAAGCATTTTTGTCTACCTGCTCACGGAACATCAGATCCCATATTTCTTTTACTTCCTCAATATTCTTTTTTCTTTCATCGACATTTACCAGATAGTAATGAACCGGAACGCCAGCTTCAAAATTATATTTAAAACGTGGAAAGAGCTGGGCTACCTTAATATCCGCAATAATGACCAAAGAGGAAAATTCTTTCCCTTCAAGATAAGAGTCGAACTTAATTTTAAAAGGACGGTAATCTTTACAGAGTTGATCGAATTCCATTCTATTCAATATGATTAGGGAAACGCAAAATCAAAAATAGGAAAAATTTGCCAATAAAAAACAGAGAATAAAATAATATTGTAAATTTGCAACTTCTTAAAAAACGTGAAAAAAATGTCTTCCCTGCAAACCCAGCATACCGTTAATGTATTTATACCCTGCTCCATGGACATGTTTAGTCCGGCAATTCCTTACAGTGTCATGCAGGTATTGGAAAAACTGGGAGAAAAATGCTATTATAACGAAGAATCGACCTGCTGCGGCAGAAAATTTTATATGGAAGGTGCCATTGAATGCGCCAAACAGTTGGGTGAGAAATTAATGTCTGAATATAACCCTAAATATCCCATCGTAATACCTTCGGCCGCATGTGTAGGACATATCAAAAACTATTACAAAAAATTATTTGAGAATGTTTCGGTTCCCGCCGAGCTGAAAATGTTCACCCAAAATGTATATGAACTTTGTGATTATATCGTCAATGTAAAAAAAGTAACCGACCTTGGTAATCGCTTCAGCCACCGGGTATTCTATTTCAAATCCTGTTCGGCACGGAATTTATACAAACTCGGAAACGAACCGGAGATACTCTTGTCCAATACAAAAGGACTGGACCTGCTTACGGATCCGGATATGTTGGATTGTTGTTCCGCCAACGGCAGGTTCGGCATGGCCAATACGGCGACATCCGACAGGATGCTGGAGAAAATCATTAACAGGATGTATAATATGGGAGCCCAGTATGTCACCTCGACGGATATACACTGTTTACAATATATGGATTCCTTTATCCAATCCCAGGGGATTGGAATCGAGGTAATCCATATTGCTGATATTTTGGCCAGTGAGAACGACTAACCCTGGTTAGTCGACCACTATAACTTCTTCCGGTTCACTGACCGTTTTTACAAACATTTCTTCTTTTAGGTCGTCATAATCGACGAGGACATGCGTATCTTCCGGATAGGTGTGCATGAGGATTTCTTCCGCAAGAAGATCTTCCACATATTTCTGGATAGCTCTTTTCAAAGGACGTGCCCCGTAATTACTATCCCAGCCTACCTCAGCCAGGTAATTTTTGGCTCTATCCGTAACTTCCACATCAAGACCCATGGTTTTAACACGTTTCAGGACTTTATCGAGTTCGATGTTGATAATCTTGATCACATCCGTTTTTTCCAGATTGTTGAAATATACGATATCATCGATCCTGTTCAGGAATTCCGGAGCGAAATTCTGTTTCAGGGCTTTTTCCAGAACGCCCTGGGCAACTTTGGATTTGCTTGCTTCGGTGGCCAGAGTATTAAATCCGACACCCGTACCGAAATCTTTCAGCTCCCTGGATCCGATGTTCGAGGTCATGATGATGATGGTATTTTTAAAATCCACCTTTCGACCGATTCCATCCGTAAGAACGCCGTCATCGAATACCTGTAACAGTACATTATAAACATCCCTGTGTGCTTTTTCTATCTCGTCAAGCAGAATAATGGAATAAGGTTTACGGCGTACTTTCTCGGTAAGCTGTCCACCTTCTTCATATCCCACATAACCCGGAGGAGCTCCGATGAGACGGGATACGGTATGTTTTTCCATATATTCGCTCATATCGATCCTGATCATGGCATCCGGAGAATCGAAAAGGTATTCCGCCAGCACTTTGGCAAGATAGGTTTTCCCGACTCCCGTGGGTCCCAGAAATACAAAAGTACCGATAGGTTTATTGGGATCTTTAAGTCCGGCCCGGTTCCTTCTTATGGCTTTGGCTATTTTTACGATGGCTTCATTCTGTCCGATCACTTTATCTTCGAGCTCATCGGCCATTCTCATTAATTTTTCACCTTCGTTCTTGGCAATACGCTGTACGGGAACGCCGGTCATCATCGCAATCACTTCCGCTACATTTTCTTCCGTCACTACCGGCCTTTCCAGATCGGTTTCCTGTTCCCAGGCTTTCTTAACCGAGTCCAGGCGTTCCTCAGCCAGTTTGATCTGGTCCCGGTATCCGGCAGCCGCATTATATTGCTGATCCCTGATAGCGTCCGTCTTCAATTTCTGGAATTCTTCAATCTCTTTTTCAATTTCGACCAATTGTTCCGGAACATGTATATTGAGGATATGTACCCGTGATCCGGCCTCGTCCAAAGCGTCGATAGCCTTATCAGGCAGGCAGCGGTCCGTGATATATCTTGTAGTTAACGACACACAGGCCTGTATGGCTTCTTCGGAATAACGCACCAGGTGGTGGTCTTCATATTTATCTTTTATATTGTTCAATATCTCGATCGTCTCCTCAGGCGTGGTAGGTTCCATCATAATTTTCTGGAAACGTCTTTCCAACGCACCGTCTTTTTCAATATACTGCCTGTATTCATCCAGTGTGGTAGCACCGATACATTGTAATTCACCACGTGCCAAAGCAGGCTTGAACATATTGGAAGCGTCCAGGCTGCCCGGCGAACTTCCCGCACCCACCATGGTATGCAATTCGTCGATAAAGAGGATGACATTAGGATTTTTCTCGATTTCCGTAAGAATAGATTTCATCCTTTCCTCAAACTGTCCGCGGTATTTCGTACCGGCTACCAGCGAGGCCATATCCAGAGCCACCACTCTTTTATTGAGCAATGTACGGGATACTTTTCCCTGAATGATCTTTAAGGCAAGTCCTTCCGCGATAGCTGATTTACCCACACCGGGTTCCCCGATGAGCACAGGATTATTCTTTTTACGCCTACTCAGGATCTGGGCGATCCTTTCCAGTTCACGTTCCCTGCCCACGATCGGATCAAGCTTCCCTTCTTCCGCATAGCGGGTCAGGTCTTTTCCGAAACTGTCAAGCATAGGGGTGGCGGAAGTCCTGCCTCCACCCTTCTGAGGACGGGCCGTACGACGATCATCGTCATCCTCTTCGAAATCTTCATTGGAAGAAAAAAGCCCGTCGGGATCAAAACTCGCATTCCTTAACTCGGAAGCTAAAGAATCGTAAGTCATCCCTGATCGCTTAAGCAACATTTTCACAATATTATTGGCCTCGTTACGGCCGTCTTTCAGGATTGCCAGGATAAAATGCGGCGCCTCCACATTCTCGCTCCGATACTCTTTGGATATCAGGTAGGAAAGACGTAATATATTATCAGCCTGAACATTTACCTTAAGGTCGTCAGGTGAGACGTATACTTTATTGTCATTTTCATCCAGCATGGATTCCAATTTCATTTTAAGACTATTGGTATCTATTTTATATAACTGGAAAATCTGTTTCATTTCACTGGCGGGAGTATAATTGAGTACACCGATAGTAATATGTTCGATACCAATCATCGGCGACTGGTATTGAAGAGCAATGCTTTTTGCCTCCTGAAGGGCAAAATTCATCTCTTTAGAATATTTTATTTCCATAATAATTTTAAGTTTTTTGCAAAAATACAAATTCATATTTTTACTCTATGTAGATTAACGTAAAAATCTTTTTCTTGTTTGATATTTCTAAAAAAAATTATATGATGACATAATTGGAATATTTCACTAACGATTTTGGTGATATCTAATTGCAGATCTTCACCTTGATCATTGAACGGGAAAATGAAGGGAACACCGAAAAACCTAATGCGGATCCGGGAAAGGTATCTTATTAAATCGGGAACGTTGAACTACATCATTCCGGATGATTTTTTATAGCCGGGTCCGCTTATTTTATGAAATTAAAACCATTCATTTTATGGATGAGAAACATTTTTTATATTTGCAAGCGCTTAAAAGTTTTAAACCTAAACTTTTTAACATTTTAAATACGCTTACGAATAAGAACTTAGGATATCGTATTCAGTATAATTGTAAATATGGATCCGGATATATTTTAAAAAATCTTCCTAAAAATGCAAAAAACATTCCCTTTTATAGGCCTTCTGTTTATTATCATTACATTTTTCTCCTGTAATAACGGCAAAGGTGATGCCGACGCTTACGGTGTTTTCGAAGCTACGGAGATCGTGGTTTCTTCAGAAAATAACGGGAAATTACTCTATTTCAACATCGAAGAGGGCAATATTTACCAGAAAGGCGAAGAGGTGGGCTGTATCGACACTTTTCAATTATACCTTCAAATCAGGCAATTGGAATCATCCATCAGAGCTGCGTTGGCACGCCGTCCCGATATGCCTGCACAGATACAGGCCATGCAAACCAAACTGTCGACATTGGAAAAAGAAAGAACCAGAGTCGCCAATCTCGTCGAGGCGAACGCCGCTTCCACCAAACAACTGGATGACGTAAATGCCGAGATTAATATTACGATAAGCCAGATCGAAGCTACCAAATCAAATCTCAGCACCCAATCCCAATCGATATTGGAAGAAGTGGAAGCCATGCGGTTCCAGAAACTGCAATTGGAAGACGCACTGGCCAAATGTAAAATCAAAGCTCCGATAACCGGTTCGGTACTGAAAAAATATATAGAGCCCAATGAACTCGTATTCCAGGGAAAACCTCTTTTCAAGATAGCGGACCTGACCAATATGTTTATTAAAGTATACGTTACGGAAGATATGCTTTCTTCTTTACGGCTGGGACAGGATGTCGAGATCCGTATGGACGCGCCGGAAGGAACGCAGAAAGTTTTTTCCGGTAATATCTCCTGGATCTCGCCCAAAGCCGAGTTTACTCCTAAAATGATCCAGACCAAGAAGGAACGGGTCAACCTGGTTTACGCCGTCAGGATTTCTTTTGAAAATGACGGCAGCGCCAAGATAGGCATGCCTGGGGACGTGACTTTTAAATAGTTCAATATGGAAGCCATCAATATTGAGCACCTCAACAAATGCTATTCGGATAAAGTTGCGGCCCTGAAAGATATTACTTTCAATGTTCGTTGCGGAGAGATATTCGGACTTGTGGGCCCGGACGGCGCGGGAAAAACCACGTTGTTCAATATACTGACGACCCTTCTTTTTTCCGACTCGGGAAAAATCACTCTCCTGGGATTGGATATTGAAGAAGATTATTTGCAGGTACGTAAGATTATCGGTTACCTTCCCGGTACATTTTCCCTCTACCCGGATCTTACCGTAGAAGAGAATCTTACTTTTTTCGCTACCATGTACAAAAGTAAGGTATCCGAAAACATGCCGATGATCAGGCCTATATGGAAACAACTGGTCCCTTTTAAAAACCGTCGCGCGGGAAAATTATCGGGCGGAATGAAACAAAAGCTGGCCCTTTGCTGCGCGCTGATCCATAAACCGGAAATCCTTTTCCTGGACGAGCCTACTACCGGCGTGGACCCGGTATCCAGAAAGGAGTTCTGGGATATTCTGAAAAATATACAGAAACAGGAAATCACGGTAGTCGTATCCACGCCTTACATGGATGAAGCCACGCGCTGCGACCGCATCGCACTTATTCAGGAAGGAGAGATCATCAAAATAAATTCCCCGGCCCAGATCATCAAGGATTTTTCAGGTCACCTGTATACTTTAAAAGCCCCGGCTATTTTCGATTTATTGAAAACGATGGAAAAATGTCCGCTATCCTGCAATTTTTATCCGTACGGAGAAAATATGCATGTTGTATTCGAAGAAGTAAACGACCATACGATAGAAGATTTTAAACGTTTTCTGGATGAGAACCACCAGCAATACGAAGGCCTCAGGGAAATTGAACCGTCCATCGAAGACTGTTTTATCGAATTAATGGAAAAAAAAGAAAATGTATAGCATAGAAGTCGACCATCTCACTAAAATATTCGGTCAGTTTACCGCAGTTGACCAGATATCCTTCCAGGTTAAGAAAGGAGAGATTTTCGGTTTCCTTGGTGCGAACGGCGCGGGAAAGACCACGGCGATCAAAATGTTATGCGGACTACTGTTGCCCACGTCAGGAAAGGCTACCGTAGCCGGCTATGACGTGAAGACCCAATCCAAATATATTAAGAGGAATATCGGATACATGAGCCAGCGATTTTCGTTGTATAACGACCTGACTCTTTTCGAGAATATGCAGCTATACGGTACGATATACAAGATTCCCAAGGAGGAGTTAAAAGGAAGGATTTATGCCAGCCTTGAAGAACTTGATATGGCCGACCGTGCCAACAAACTAGTACAATCCATTCCATTGGGCTGGAAACAGAAACTTGCATTTGCCACCGCCTTGCTTCACCATCCCAAGATCGTGTTTCTGGACGAGCCCACCAGCGGGGTCGATCCTATTGTAAGGCGCGAATTCTGGAACCTGATCTACAACGCCGCTTCCAAAGGCGTAACCATATTCGTAACCACTCATTATATGGACGAAGCCGAGTATTGCGAACGGATTTCCATTATGTCGCACGGACAATTAAAAATTATCGGAACACCCGACGACATCAAAGCCGAAATGGGTGTCTCGTCTATTGAAGAAGTATTCGGCAAATTCGTAACCCGGTAAAGATCCGCTTATGAAAGAATTGATGGTCATATTGAGAAAAGAGTTTATCCACATATTGCGGGATCGGGTGACGCTTTTCCTGGTGCTTTCCATGCCCATCGTGCTGGTATTGTTGTTCGGGTTTACGATCAGTACGGAAATAAGAAATGCCAAGATCTCAGTTCTGGACCAGGCCAAAGACCGTGAATCCCAGGCTTTAATAGAAAAGATCGGGGCGTCGGGCTATTTCCAGCTGGTCTCTTTTCCTGACAATGAAGCCGAGATCGACCATGATTTTAAAAATAAGAATGTAAAGCTTGCCCTGATCATCCCGGGCAACTTTGAGGAATTATTAGCTAAAGAACAGGCGGTAACCCTGCAGGTTATCAGCGACGTATCGGACCTTAACGTAGCTTCCATACTCAATAATTATATCCGGGCTGTTTTGCAGGATTATATCATGGAATATAACGAGACCACTTCCCTTCCTTTTGATATTTCCATCAAGATGTTGTATAATCCCGAATCCAACAGCGTCTATATGTTCGTACCGGGTATTATCACACTGATCATGATCATTGTTACCGCCCTGATGTCATCTATAACCCTTTCCCGGGAAATGGAAACGGGCACCATGAATATGCTGCTTATCACCCCGGTAAAAAAAATCTATGTGGTTATCGGAAAGATCATCCCTTATATGATCCTTTCCCTGCTATGTACGATCATCATTTTGATACTCAGCGTACTGGTTTTTAAAATGCCGATCGAGGGAAATCTCTTCCTGTTGCTGTTCCTGTGTGTGGTCTTTATGTTGACTTCTGCGGCTTTCGGACTGATGATCTCCGCGTTGGTAAAGACCCAGCTCGACGCGATGATGGTTACGATGATGGGACTATTTTTACCCACCGTACTTTTATCGGGTTTCCTTTTCCCGCTGGATAACATGCCCATGATCTTCCAGATCATCGCCGATATCTTCCCTGCCAAATGGTTCATTATCGCTTTGAAAGACGTTATGATCAAAGGATCGGGCTTAAGGGAAATCTGGCTTTATATGGTGATCCTTCTGGTTATGGCGATCGTTCTTATCTGGATCAGTTTATCACGAATAGACAAAAGGAGGAAAAAATGAGAACGATACTGATGTTGATCAAAAAAGAGTTCCTGCAGGTTTTCCGGAACCCGTTGTTAAGGAGTATTCTCGTCGTAGCTCCCCTTGTACAGTTCGTTCTGTTTCCCTTTACAGCCGATTATGAAATAAAAATACTCAATATCGCTTTTATAGACCACGACCGTTCTTCCGTTACACAGGATATCATCACCGGTTTCAACGCATCCCCTTATTTTATTAACCACGGCATCGTTCCCTCTAAAAAAATAGCCGACGAGATGATGTTGAGGGATGAAATCGATTTTCTGATTGAATTTCCTCTGCACTTCGAGAAAGATATACTTAACAGCGAACATACCGGTATCGCGATTACCGCCAATGCCATCAACAGCGTGAAAGCCGGCATCGGCACCGGTTATGTTCAAACGATTTTAACCGATTATATGGAGGATATAAGCCTCAACAGCGGTTATGATTTTAATAACGACGCGAAACTGTTCGTCACCAACATATACTGGTACAACGAACAGATGAATTATAAGAACCTCATTGTTCCGGGAATTCTCGTAATCCTCGTCACCCTGATCGGCGCTTATGTCACCGCCTTGAATATCGTTAGGGAAAAAGAGCTGGGTACCATCGAACAGATCAACGTAACACCGATTAAAAAATGGCAGTTTATCATCGGGAAAATGATTCCGTTCTGGGTATTGGGAATGGCTGAATTCATCATCGGTATCATTCTGATGAAACTTATTTTCGGAATCAGCGTGCAGGGTAGTATTCCTTTATTACTGGGCATTACTTCCATCTATCTTCTGGTAATGCTTGGACTGGGGTTTTTTATCTCAAGTATGGCGGAAAACCAGCTTCAGGCCATGTTTATCGTCTTTTTCCTGTTTATTGTTTTCGTATTGTTAAGCGGACTTTTCACGCCGACGGAAGGGATGCCGGAATGGGCCATCAAACTGAATTATTTCAATCCGTTATCATTCTTTATGGATATCATCAAAAGTATCGTATTGAAAGGAGGCGGAATATCGGATGTGAAATACCAGGTCATCGCTTTATCGGTGATGGCTGTCGTAATTGATACCGCGGCGATACTTTCTTACCGGGAAAGAAGCAAATGATATATATCTCATCACTATAAAATTACTTCCTGGGTAATAAATCAAATGTTTCGGGAAGTACATTTATAGATAATTTTTAGCTATTTTTGCATGCCAAAAATGAAAAGGGGATATTATTTTGACACAGGAAAACAAGACTTCAACAAGCTATAATCCGGATCTTCTCCGATGCGGAATTGATATCGGCTCTACCAGTATCAAATGCGTATTGATAGATTCCGGTGGTAATGTATTATACCATAAATACACACGGCACCATGCCTCGATTCTTCCGGTATTGATGGAAATGTTGCTGGAAGCGTCTGCGGTTTGTAATGAACGTCCCGTGGAATTCATGTTCACGGGCTCTATCGGTATGGGCATCGCGGAGAGATTGGAATTACCTTTTAACCAGGAAGTCATATCTTCCATTAAATTCGTACAGGAAAAACATCCCGATATTAAAACTTTTATCGACATCGGCGGCGAAGACGCCAAGATGATTTTCTTTACGGCCGGACAGCAGCCCGATATCAGGATGAACGGCAGTTGTGCCGGTGGAACAGGCGCTTTCCTGGACCAGATGGCTTCCCTTTTAGCCATCCCCATGGAAGAACTGGACCAATACGCGGCCAAAGCCGAGACCATTTATCCTATCGCTTCCCGTTGCGGCGTATTTTCCAAAACGGATATCCAGAACCTGGTAGCCCGCAACGTAAACAAAAACGATATTGTCGGTTCCATTTTTCACGCAGTCGCCTTACAGGTTATCACTTCCCTATCAAGAGGATATGAGGTGAGACCGAAATTATTTTTCTGTGGCGCTCCTTTCGCTTTCCTGACTTATCTTAAAAAAGCATTCCTGCAATTATTACAGATAGGAGAAAGTGATATCGTTACCACCGAATATCCGGAACTGGTACCCGCATACGGAACCGCATTATCTGTTTCTCCGGCATCCACAGGAGGGCCGGTTAACAAGGTTATCGAAAAAGTAAAGAAACTACTGGAACATCCCGTAGTTTTCCAGGAAAACCAGCTTCTCCCCAGACTTTTCGAATCACAGGAGGAAAAAGATAGCTGGTTCTCACAAAATGTATCGGTTGAATTACCGGAAGTACCGATCGGCCAAAGCAAGAGTGAAGAATTTTATATCGGAATAGATTCCGGTTCTACCACTACCAAGATCGTGATCATTAATGCGGAAAAGGAAATCGTTTTCCGTTATTACACAAAAAATGGCGGAGATGCCCTGGGATCTTTCAAAAAAGGAATACTGGAATTTAAGAATCTGGTCGAACAATCAGGGAAAAAAGCCGTTTTCGTCGGCTCAGCCGTAACAGGTTACGGTGAGAATTTATTGAAAATCGCCTATAACCTTCACTACGGTATAGTGGAAACCATGGCCCATTATATCGCCGCCCGGTCCATCGATCCAGAAGTGAGTTTTATACTCGATATCGGAGGACAGGATATGAAAGCGATCTTTGTGGAACATGGCGCCATCCAGCGAATCGAAATCAACGAGGCATGTTCTTCCGGATGCGGTTCTTTTATCGAAGGATTCGCGGATATGCTCAATATGGCAGTAAGTGATTTCGCACTGATGGCGTGTCAGGCGCAAACACCCACAGACCTGGGAACCCGTTGCACGGTTTTCATGAATTCCAAAGTAAAACAGAGTTTACGGGAAGGTACGGACATTGAAGATATTGCGGCAGGGCTTTCCTATGCCGTGATCAAAAACTGCCTGTTCAAGGTGTTGAAACTAAAAAGCACCCACGAACTGGGTGACCATATTGTAGTGCAGGGCGGGACTTTTAAGAATCCCTCCATTATCCGTTGCCTCGAAATACTGACGGAAAAAGAAGTAAGGGTTTCCAATATCCCGGAATTGATGGGAGCATACGGAGCTGCTCTATATGCCCTTGAACAATCCGGATTAAATACCACCAAAAACTATACGCTGACCATTGACGAAGTATTGGATGTCAATACTTTCAAAACCGGCAATTTACAATGCAAAGGTTGTGAAAACCGGTGTAATATCAGGAAATTTACGTTCTCTAACCAGCGCACCTATTATTCAGGTAATAAATGCGAACGGATTTTTTCCAACATGGAAGAAAAAGAAGAAAAAGGCGTTAATTTCCATGAAATTAAATATGAACGGCTATTCAACAGAAACCTTACTCTGGAAAATCCGCGTATGATTATAGGAATCCCCAGGGGATTGGTCATGTATGAAGATTATCCTTTCTGGCATACCTTACTGACGGAATGCAACATACAGCCGCTTCTATCGGGGGTCACAACCGTAGCGCAATATGAGAAAGGCGTAAAAACGATCATGGCCGATAATATCTGTTTCCCGGCTAAACTGATGCACGGACATATCATGTATCTGATTAAAAAGAACGTGGATCGTATTCTTTATCCTTATAATATTTATGAAAGAAAAGAGGACCAGAAAGCGGTAAACAGTTATAATTGCCCTATTGTTACAGCCTATTCAGATGTAATAAACAGCGCTATTGAGACGGAAGAGCAGTATGGGATACCATTGGATTCACCGGTATTAAACTTCAATGATAAAGTATTGTTGAAGAAATCGCTGACCGAATATTTATCCCGGTTCGGAATCGAGAATTCAGTGATCAGGCAGGCCATCGGCAAGGCTATGGAAGTACAGTCGGAATTCGAACAATCCTTGTTTAAAACCAGCATGGAGTTATATGAAAAGGCTATGGAAAAAGGAGAAACCGTAATTGTACTGGCGGGCCGGCCTTACCATATTGACCCTCTGATCCAACATAAGATTTCGGAAGCTATCGCCGATTTCGGCGTAACCGTGATCAATGAAGATATGGTCCGCTTTATTGAGAACTCCGTTTTCGATCAAACCGATTCCGTGACCCAATGGGCGTTCCCTAACCGTATCATGAACGCGGCCAAATGGACAGCCGACCAGGGACCAAACGTTCATTTTGTCCAGCTTACCTCTTTCGGATGCGGTCCCGATGCCTTTATCAATGAAGAGATTAAACAGATCTTACTGGCAAAGGGAAAAAACCTCACTTTACTGAAAGTGGATGATGTGAATAATATAGGATCTTTAAAACTCAGGATCCGTTCATTATTGGAAAGCAGTAAAAAAACTACGGAAGCCGTACCTAAACCTGCCATCCATACTCCCGTGTTTACCAATAAAGACCAGCACAGGAAGATTATAGCGCCTTATTTCGCCGAAGGATATTCGGAGCTTCTCCCGGCCCTGTTCAGGATCATGGGCATTGAACTCGTCAATCTGCCGCCCAGTAACGCTTCTTCCAATGAACTGGGACTTCAGTTTGCCAACAACGAAATCTGTTATCCGGCCACACTCGTGGTAGGTGACATTATGAAAGCCCTGCAATCGGGCAATTATAAATCGGATGAGATCGCCGTAGCCATTACCCAGACTGGCGGGCAATGCCGGGCCACTAATTATATTTCCATTATCAAAAAAGCCATGATCGCGGGCGGATACCATGACATTCCCGTAGTATCGGTTTCTTTCGGCAGCGGGATTATCAACGAACAACCCGGTTTTAACCTCAAATGGTCGAAATGCATCCTGATCGCATACAATGCCATGCTATTTGTGGATGCCCTATCCAAACTCTATTATCCGGCGGCGGTACGTGAAAAAGAAAAGGGAAGCGCCAGAAGATTAAGGGACAAATACCTGGAACTGGCACAGCCTTTTATCGAAAAACGTGACCGTAAAGGCCTCCTGAAACTTCTTGACCGAGCCATCGACGAATTTATTTCTATCTTAGATCCGAAAATTGACGCACCTGTAATCGGAGTGGTGGGCGAGATCTATGTCAAATATAATTCTTTCAGCCACAAAAACGTAGTGGACTGGCTGATCGACCAGGGTATCGAAGTGGTCGCCCCGTCCATGTATAACTTTATGATGGCTGAATTTGTCAATAACCAGATCAAAAAGCAGAAGAACATGACCCGGCTGGGAATGCCGCTGTTCGTATCGGATATGATCTTCTCCTTATCCAAACGGTTCTCACAGAAATATGACGAAACATGCGCACGCTATCCTTTTTACCGACCGTTTTCCGATCTGGAAAAAGATGCCGCGAACGCCTCCAAGATCATAAACCTCGCGGCCCAATTCGGCGAAGGGTGGCTGATCCCCGCCGAGATCGCCGGTTTTGCCGAGCAGGGTATCAATAACGCCATCAGTCTCCAGCCTTTCGGATGTATAGCCAATCATGTTATCTCCAAAGGTATCGAAAAGAAGATTAAAAAAAGTTATCCTAAAATGAACCTGCTTTTCTTAGATTTCGACGGAGGTACCAGTGAAGCCAATGTATTGAACCGGTTGCATTTTATGATTGACGGCTGCCGGAAAAAAGTCTGATTTTTTAACATATTCATCTATTATAGTTAATTAATTATAAATAAATTACCGGTTCCCGCTCTCCTTTATGGATGGCGATTAGCAAATTTTCTTTATCTTTGCACCCAGATTATGCAACAAAATATTATAGTTATGGAAGAAAACACTGAAAAAAAGGTTAGCGTTGTAAGATATTCTGATGAAGAATTAGAAGAATTCCGCATATTGATAGAATCCAAGATAGAAGAAGCCAAAAACGGTATGGGCGTTTATTTGGACGCTTATAACAATTCAGGAAACGATACAATGGATACCTCTCCCACATTTAAAATACTGGAAGAAGGCAACCAGGTATTATCCAAAGAAGAGAACAGCCGTCTGGCCGCGCGTCTGGATAAATATATCAAAAATCTGGAAGCCGCTCTGATCCGTATTGAAAATAAAACATACGGTGTTTGCAGGGCAACCGGAAAACTGATCCCGAAAGAACGTTTGAGAAGCGTTCCACATGCCACCCTGAGTTTCGATGCCAAGGTCAACGAAAAAAAATAAATTGTGAAAAGACGCAAACTCACGATACTATTTATTGCTGTTGTCGTCATTCTTATAATTTTTGATCAGGTACTTAAAATCTGGGTGAAAACCCACATGACCCTCGGAGAAAATATTGCATTATTAGGAAACTGGTTCAACCTTTATTTTATAGAAAACGAAGGTATGGCTTTTGGGATTTCCTTTGGGGAAAAAGCCGGGAAGTTGTTGCTTTCACTGGTACGTTTAGGTATTGCCGGATTCCTGATCTATTATGTCTTCAAGCTCATTCGCAGAAACCGGACCGATACACTTGTAGTGATCATTTTCTCGCTTATCATTGCCGGTGCTTTAGGGAATATCATAGACAGCTGTTTTTACGGGCTTATTTTCAGTGAAAGCACCTGGGATAGCGTGGCTGTGGCATTTCCTCCTGAGGGAGGATATGGAAATCTCTTCTTCGGAAAAGTAGTGGATATGTTCTACGTAAGACTTTTCCTGATCCCGGAATGGTTCCCGTTATGGGGCGGATCTTATTTTTTTCCGGCCATTTTTAATATTGCCGATTCCTGTGTCACCGTAGGATTAGTGTTATTGCTGATTTTCAACAAAAGGATCTTTACGGAAAAGAAAACAGAAGAAGAAACGGTCTCCACCCGGGAAGAAACGAATGGACAACAACCGGGTTGATTCTTTTTCCAACAATTAAAATTCTTTAAAAGTCGATAGGAATAGATCACTATCGATTTGCTTTTTTATGTAGTTTTGCATACTCATTAAAAATAAATGCGTATGACAAAAACAGTGATGATTACGGGAGCTAACAGTGGTTTTGGCAAAGCGATAGCCCTTAACCTGAGTAAACATGGTTTTAACCTGATACTGACCGCAAGAAGCGAAGAGAAACTTAAACCGGTCATGGATGAGATTCGGAAGATGTCGGGTTCTAAAATATTCCCGTTATATTTTGATGTCCGGGATTACGCAGCCTGTGAAACCGCTATCCGGTCTGTTCCCGAAGAATTCAGCACGATAGATATATTGATCAATAACGCGGGGCTTTCCCGTGAAATCAAAACCCTCGACCAGGGCGACCTGGACGACTGGAATGAGATGATCGACACCAATGTAAAAGGAGTATTGCACATAACCAGGCTGGTCTCTCCGTCCATGGTAGCCCGGAAAAGCGGCCATATCGTCAATATAGGTTCTATTGCAAGCCACGAAGTCTACAAGGGAGGAGGTGTATATTGTGCTTCCAAACACGCGTTGTGGGCCTTAACACAAAGCATGCGCACGGACTTCCTTGAACATCATATCAGGGTGACCCAGATTTCACCCGGCGCGGCCGAAACCAATTTTTCCATTACCCGTTTCCATGGCGATGAAGAAAGAGCCTCCAAAGTATATGAAGGGTATATACCTTTATCGGCGGACGATGTAGCGGAAGTGGTTGAATTTGCCGTTACCCGTCCTTCCCATGTCTGCCTCAATGATATCGTGATGACCCCTACCGCCCAGTTTAACGGCGTGATCGTAAGGGATAATCAATAGAGATATTTTGTATTCCGGATATTCTATGTAAAATATATAATATCCAGGATAATCCCAAAACCTTTAAGCCAATTTATAAACCATAACTCATGCAAAAATATCTTTCTGAAAATTTCTACAAATACATAGCCGGCACCTCCAATGAGCCTATGGGTATTGAGATTGAGAATACCAAAGGAATGTATATCAATACTACAGGTGGAAAACAATACCTTGATATGATCGCAGGCATTTCCGTTTGTAACATGGGACATTCCCATCCGGCCATTATAGAAGCGGTGAAAAAGCAGGTGGATAAATATATGCATGTGATGGTTTACGGGGAATTGATCCAGGAGCCGCAGGTGGAAATGGCCCATCTGCTTGGAGAAAACCTACCGGAAAAACTATCTTCCGTTTACTTTGTCAATTCCGGAGCGGAAGCCGTAGAAGGCGGTCTGAAGCTGGCGAAAAGGATCACAGGAAGGAAAGAGATCATCCATTGCCGGAATTCATATCACGGATGCACACAGGGCGCCATGAGCGTCATGGGATCCGATAGCTTTAAAGCCCCGTTCCAGCCTCTTCTTCCCGACACCAAAGCCATCCGCTTCGGCGTTACGGAAGACCTGGAAATGATCACGGATAAAACCGCTTGCTTCATCGTGGAACCCGTACAGGGAGAAGCCGGCATACGGATAGCTTCCGGAGAATACTGGAAAGC
Source organism: uncultured Bacteroidales bacterium (assembly GCA_937949745.1). Classification (GTDB taxonomy): domain Bacteria; phylum Bacteroidota; class Bacteroidia; order Bacteroidales; family WCHB1-69; genus JAGVVH01. The sequence goes on from CALECM010000048.1 coordinate 62,945, forward strand.
GGTGAGAGAACGTTGTAACGAAACCGGAACTCTACTTATTTTCGACGAGATTCAAACCGGAATGGGACGTACAGGGAAATTATTCTGTTTCGAACACTACGGGATTATTCCTGACATATTATTACTTGCCAAAGCATTAGGAGGCGGATTGCCTCTGGGAGCTTTTATTTCTTCAAAAGAAAACATGCAGTTTCTGACCCATGACCCGGCTTTAGGCCATATGACCACTTTCGGAGGGCATCCGGTCAGTTGTGCCGCTGCCGTAGCTCATTTTAAACTTCTGCTGGAAGGGAAATTCTGGGAAAAAGCCGAACATTATGGCGCGATACTGGAAAAAGAAATCCTCAGCATAGACGGTATCCGGGAAATAAGAAGGAAAGGACTTATGATGGCTGCGGATTTTGGCGATGAAACCAAAAACATACTGACTTACAAAAAATGGCTTGACAAGGGCATCTTTACGGATTGGTTCCTGTTTTGCAATACGGCCTTACGTATCGCTCCGCCTTTGATTATCACGGATAAAGAGATCATGGAATTTAAAAACAGGATCGGCGCATCTTAAAACTCACTTTAAATACCAATAAATAAACTACCATGAAAATAAAATTTTTAGGCGCTACCACGGAAGTAACGGGTAGCAAATTCTTACTTACTACTGACAAAGGCGAAAACATACTGCTCGATTGCGGGATGTACCAGGGCAAAGGACTTGAGACCGACGCCATGAACCGCGATCTGGGCTTTGACCCGAAAGATATACATTATCTGGTATTATCACATGCCCATATCGATCATTCCGGATTAATCCCCTATATCTATAAAATGGGATTCAGGGGGATTGTTTTCTGTACGCCGGCCACCCGTGACCTCTGTTCCATCATGTTACCGGATTCGGGTAAAATACAGGAAGCCGATACCCGGCAATTTAACAAGAAAAGAGCCAAACAGAACCTTCCGCCGGTCGAACCCATTTATACGATCCACGATGCGGTATCCTGCATGCGCCATTTCATCAGTATTCCTTTTGAATTACCCTTTAATATTACCCCTGATCTCTCCGTACAATTTATCGATACGGGACACATGCTGGGAGGAGGAGCCGTTTATATGACCGTCCGGGAAGGCGAGACAACCAAAACTCTTTGTTATACGGGTGATGTGGGCCGCTACAACAAACGGCTGCTACCCGACCCGAAACCTTTTCCGCAAGCGGACTATATCATCACCGAATCTACTTATGGCGACCGCTTGCATACCACACTGGAAATGGCGGAAGAAGAACTCATGCTGATTGTAAAAGATGCGATTGCCCAAAGAAGGGGCAAATTGATCATTCCTTCTTTTGCGATAGGCCGTACACAGGATATTGTATATGTACTGCATCGTCTGAAAATGCAGAATAATTTACCGGACGTGGAAATTTTCGTCGACAGTCCGTTAGCAGTCTCCGCCACAGATATCTTCAGGATCCATTCCGATTGCTTTAACGAAGAGATGCAGGAATTCATGACTACGCGTTCCGATCCTTTCGGTTTTGATAAATTGCATTATGTCCGTTCCATAGAAGACTCCAAGAGGTTAAACACCTATAACCGCCCGTGCATTATTATTTCCGCTTCGGGCATGATGGAAGCCGGACGGGTAAAACACCATCTGGCCAACAATATTGAAAATCCGAGGACTACCATTTTGTCCATCGGTTATTGCTCTCCCAATACCCTGGGGGCGAAAATCCTGCGGGGTGATAAAAAAGTCTCCATATTCGGGGTACAATACCAGGTGAAAGCAACCGTAAAAAGCCTTGACGCATTCTCCGGTCACGGGGATTATAAGGAACTCATTCACTATCTATCATCCCAGGATAAACAAAAGATCAAACAATTATTCATTGTTCACGGAGAAGAGGAAGTTCGTCATAAATATGCCGGACATCTTACGGAGGCCGGATTCATCCATAATTATGTACCTGCTTTTCGTGAAGAAGTAGAATTATAATGAAAGAAAGGATCGCCGGAATATTAAAAGAATATTGGGGATATGACCGGTTCCGTCCTTTACAGGAAGAGATCATATTGTCGGTATTAAACAAACAGGATACGCTTGCTTTATTACCGACCGGAGGCGGAAAATCCCTCTGCTACCAAATACCCGCGTTAGCCGGCGATGGATTATGCCTGGTAATTTCACCGTTGATCGCCCTGATGAATGACCAGGTAGAAAATCTCCGGAGAAGAAATATCAAAGCAGCGGCTATCCATTCCGGAATGTCAGCGGCGGAAATCGAAACAACGCTTGACAATATCCTTTTTGATCCGGAATATAAATTGCTCTATGTTTCTCCGGAACGTCTTAAGACCAGCCTTTTCAAGGCTAATCTCTCAAGAATGAATATATCTCTTATCGCGGTGGATGAAGCGCATTGTATTTCCCAATGGGGATACGACTTCCGGCCGCCATATCTGGAAATAGCCAATATTCGTCCTTTTTTCCCAAAGATACCGGTACTGGCGCTCACCGCTACCGCTACGTCCGAGGTGGTGAAAGATATCCAGGCGCAGTTGAAATTCAAAAAAGAGAATATTTTCCTGCAGAGTTTCCGGAGAGAGAACCTGACCTATTTTGTGGTGAAAGAAGAGGATAAACATCATCGTATGTTAAGGATCATGGAGCGGAATCCGGGAACCGGTATTATTTACGTACGGAACAGAAGAAAGACGCAGGAGATTTCGGATTTTCTCAACAGGCAGGGAATCACGGCCACATTCTATCATGCCGGACTTGATTCCGTGACCCGTAACCGGAAACAGAAAGATTGGATGGAAAACAAAATAAGGGTTATGGTCTGCACCAATGCCTTTGGAATGGGGATCGATAAGCCGGATGTTCGTTTTGTTATCCATCTGGATATACCCGACACCCTGGAAGCTTATTTCCAGGAAGCAGGTCGCGGCGGAAGGGATGGGAAACCGTCTATGGCGGTAATGCTGTATGATGACCATGATATCCGGGAGTTGAAACAGAATTTCCAACTCTCCTACCCTTCGATGGAAACCATCAGGAAAATTTATCAGAATATCCATCTTTTTTATCATAATCCTGTGGGAAGCGGCGCTTATTCCTGTTTTCCTTTTCATGCGGAAGAGGTGGCCCAATATTGTGAAGTTAAGCCAGCCGTATTATACAATACCCTTTCTTTTCTTGAAAGAGCAGGTATCATGACGCTTTCTGAAGGCGTAAAAAAACCGTCCGAAATCCATGTGAAATTAAAATCGGGAGAATTCAGGAAATTTTATCAGGATCATCCTTCTCTGGAAGAATTCTTTCAGTTATTATTGCGTTCCTATAACGGACTCTTCTCAAATTTTGTGAAAATAAATGAGGAGCATATTGCCAAAAGAATGAATACTTCCGGTAGTGTAATTACGGATAAATTACTCCAATTAAAAAAATACGGAGCTATTGAATATATTCAGGGCACCCATAAACCACAGATCCAATTTCTGGAGAACCGGTTTCCCGAAGATTATCTATACTTGTATCCTGATATCTATAAACGCAGGAAATCCGTTGCCCAAAAAAAACTTACGGCAGTACTCGATTTTATCAATGATACGAATAAATGCCACAGCTGTTTTCTACTGGCATATTTCGGTGAGAAAAAAAGTCAGCCTTGCGGGAAATGTGATATTTGCCTACGACAACGGACCAGTGGAATCAAAAAAGCGGAGTACGAATCAATCGTCTCCGCTATAGAATCCAGAACCGGCGATCGCCGGTGGAGCGCCCGCGAATTAGTATCTGAGCTTTCCCGGTCTTTTGCAGAAGAGGAAATTGTCAAAGTTATCCGTTGGCTTATAGATCATGGGAAATTATCATTAAAAGATTAAAGTAAACCGCTTCTTTTCAGTAAGGCCTCGATCCTGGGTTCTCTTCCACGGAATTTCACATACAAATTCATAGGTTTATCAGAACCTCCTTTGGATAATATATTTTTCACGAAAGAATCGGCCACTTCTTTATTGAAGATACCCTTTTCCTGAAACAACGAAAATGCGTCGGCATCCAGTACCTCAGCCCATTTATATCCATAATATCCCGCTGCGTAGCCACCGGAGAATATATGACCGAACGTGGTACTCATACAGGCACCGGGAACATTGGGAAGTAATTCGAGTTTATCCAGTTCCCGTCTTTCCATTTTTAATACATCATCGATAGTTTTAGGATCAATCGTATGCCACATCATATCCAGATATCCGAAGGATAACTGTCGGCAGGAATAATATCCGGCTAAATAATTCTCGGCATCGCGTATTTTTTTAACCAGACTTTCAGGAATGACTTCACCGGTTTGGTAATGGAATGCGAACGTTTTTAGAAAATCCTGATATACCGCCCAGTTTTCATAAATTTGAGAAGGAAGCTCGACAAAATCCCTTTTAACGCTGGTTCCCGACAGGCTTTCATAGTTAACTTCCGATAACATGCCATGCAAAGCGTGTCCGAATTCATGCATAAAAGTGGTCAGCTCCGAAAAAGTAAGTAAAGAAGGTTGTTCCGGGGTGGAAGGAGTAAAATTCATTACGAGGGATACTAACGGACGAACATCATTACCATTCTGATCGATATATTGTTCACGGAAAGAGGTCATCCATGCGCCGTCTCTTTTAGAAGAACGGGGATGGAAATCAAGATATAGGATAGCCATCAGTTTTCCATGGCGGTAAACTTCATGTACCTGTACATCCGGATGATATACCTGGATATCTTTATTGGGAACAAACGTCAGGTCATATAATTTCGAAGTTAATCCGAAAACACCGTCGATCACGTTCTCCAACTTAAAATAAGGTTTTAGCATTTCGTCATTCAGGTCATAGAGAGTATTTTTCTGTTTTTCAGAATAATAGGTCATATCCCATCTTTCCACCGGTCCCTGAAGCCCGTTTTTAGAGGCGAATTCATTAAGCGCAGCGATCTCGTTCTGCGCAGCCGGGAAAGAATATGTCTTAAGTTCGTCCAGAAGATTATAAACATTGGTTACATTTTCCGCCATACGGTTTTCCAGAACATATTCCGCATAATTCTTATACCCAAGTAATTTCGCGGTTTGATCACGGCAAGTGAGGATATCTTTGATGACCTGACTGTTATCGTATTGATCTTTGTATGCTTTACTGCTTGATTTCAGGAAAAATTCTTTTCTCAGATCCCGGTTATCGGCATATTTCATGATTGCGGAATAACTGGGTGCCGAAAGGTCGAAAACCCATCCGTCCAGATTTTTACTTTTGGCTTTTTCCCTGGCCAGTGTTCTTTCGATTTCAGGGATACCTTTCAATTCGTTAATGTCCGTAATATTTTTGAACCACGAATTGGTGGCATTCAGTGAATTCTGGCTGAAATCCAGTGACAGGGTAGACATTCTCGTGGATATCTCACGGAAAGTTTCTTTATCTTTATCCGAGAGATTAGCTCCGCTCCTGATAAACCCCCTGTAAGTATTATCTAACAATTGCTGTTGCTCGGTGGTGAGTTTTCCGGGATTATCATGCACTTGCTTTACACGTGAAAAAAGTGCCGGATCCAGGTTGATGTCGTTACCGAATTCCGTTAGCATGGGACTTACTTTCTGCGCAATTTGTTGTAATTGGTCGGAAGTATTGCAACTCAGCATATTGAAGAATACGCTGGAAATACGATTAAGTCTGGCTCCGGAACGGTCGAGCGCTACTATGGTATTTTCAAATGTAGGTTCTGTCTTTGCCTGGGCAATACGCTGCACTTCTCCTTTGGCCTCTTGTATGGCGTATTCGAAAGCCGGTAAATAGTGTTCAGGCTTGATTTCTCCGAAAGGAGGAGTTTGGTACGGTGTATTCCATTCCTTTAGTAATGGATTGTCTCCCTGGGCATTTAATTGTAGTGCCGTCATACATAAAATTGTAAAAGTGAATAATTTAACTTTCATATTTTCATAATTTTGGTGATAATTTATTGAGATTTATTTGGTTACTGTCACAATGGCCATGGCGGCGATCCCTTCTTCCCTTCCGATGAATCCGAGCTTTTCGTTGGTTTTGGCTTTGACCGATACGTTGCCGGGATCTATATTTAATAATGACACCAGCACTTCCGTAATGGCATCCACATAAGGAGCAATCTTAGGCTGTTCGGCTATAATACTCGCATCGAGGTTATGCACCCGCCATCCTTCCCGGTGAATAAGGGATACGATATGGGCCACAAGAATCCGGCTATCCATATTTTTATATTGGGGATCATGATCCGGGAAATGCGTACCAATATCTTTCAGCGCCAGAGAACCTAAAAGGGCATCCCCGATAGCGTGCAACAGCACATCTCCATCCGAATGGGCGATACATCCTTTTTTAAAGGGAATCTCGATCCCTCCTAAAACTAATTTACGATTCTCCCCCAGACGGTGAGAATCGTAACCAAGTCCGACTCTTATATCATTAATCATTAATTAGTTCAATTTACGCTGGTTCTTGATATCATCCTTATTAAAGGAAGCGAAATCAAAAGTAAGTGAAAAGCGAAGGGTATTTTCCAAAGGGTGATGCTGGTTGATCGTAAACAGATAAGCCATATCGATGCCTATGATATTATACTGCAATCCGGCGCCGATGGTAAAATACTGGCGGTTTCCCTTGTGCCTGCTTTCATGAAAATATCCTAACCTCACGAACAGAAGCTCCCTGTAAGAATATTCGATCCCTATTCCCAGATTTATTTCGCGCATTTCTTCCCGGAATCCTCCCGGCGCATCATAAAATGATTGCAGCATACCCTGTGCTACGGAAACATTCGGATCTCTTCCGGCAGCAATGATTCTATTCCCGGCAGCATCAAATGTATCCGTATAGTAAATGGGAGGAGTGGGCACCAATAATTTATTCAACTCACCTGTAATGGCAAGTTTATTATATTCGTCAAATTCCATGGTGTATCCCACACCGAGTTTCAGGTTGGTAGGTAAAAAATCCCGGTGGTCACCCGCCGTATAGGTCATCTTAGCACCCATGTTCGAGATATTCAATCCGGCCCGCAACGTCGTATTAAATAGCGAACCCGCGGAGAAATCCTGTTCATAGAAAAGGGACAGGTCTGCCGCACCCGAAAGTCCGACGTAAGTCTCCGACTGGCCCACCATTTGTCCGGCGGTAAGGTCTGAATAAATAAAACGGCCGGTGATGGCAAGCGAAAGCTGATCTATCAATTTACGGGAATAAGTGAAATCCAGGGCAAATTCATTAGGCCGCTGGTTACTGATCACATATCCTTCTTCATTGGTAAACGTGATATCCCCCAGAGAAAAATATCGTAAAGAAAATGCGATCGCGTCCATATCGGTAATTTTGTAGTACATGGAGAGATAAAGTAAATTGATGTCGTTAACCAGTTTTCTTAACCATGGACTGTAAGAAACGGAGAAACCTATTTTATTTTCATTAAACACGTATTTGGCGGGATTATGGTGCTGTGATGACGGATCGGCGGAAGTAGCCGCTCCCACGTCGCCCATGGCACCGGCGCGCGAATCCGGGGCAATCAGCAAAAAAGGAACTGCAGTGGTAATGGTATTGAGGTATCCTCTTCCCAGTACGTCCCAGTCTTCTTGTCCCGGGGTCATGATGATTTGAGAATAGACGGACGTACCTGCAATCAATGATATTGTAAACAGTAAAAAGATTTTCCTCGCCATAAATACGATTTTAAATAAATGAAACTTGTGGATTAACGCTTATTATTAAATATTATTTTACAGAATGACCAATTTCTCTATTTTTTCCGCTATCTCTCCCTGCTGATTCCTGACTTTAACACGGTAAAGATAAACTCCCTTTCCTATCTTATCGCCATACTCATCCCTCCCATTCCAGCTTATACCTTCACACCGGTTACCTGTTATTACCTGTGTGGAAGATAATGTGGCGACCAATTTACCGGAAATGGTAAAAATTTGTACAAGGATATCGAAACGCTCGCCGGGCTGATTGTGTTCAAAAAAGAAATCGGTATGGGTGGTAAACGGATTGGGATAATTGAGAACATGGTCCAGCGTCAGTTTTTCATCGGATACCACTTCAAAGTTCAGGATATTTTCCGAAACATTATTGGCGATATCCCATGCCCTTATTTTAATGGTGTGTTTCCCTACCGCAAGATCTTTTAACGGATAGTGCACCACACCGCTTCCGTAAGCATCTTCCTTAGCCTCGAAATAATCATTCAGGATAATAGGAGATTCCGACGCATTATCCAGAATAGCGGACAGGTCGTGACCTATGCCATTACCGGTCATATTGATTCCGTAATCATCTTTAAGATGGACCAGCAGAGTCGGATTCGGATCGGTAATACCTCCGTTCACAAAATTTTCATCATTCAGGTATATTTTAATCTCGGGTCCGAGAGAATCTGCGATCGCGTCATTACTGATACCGCCGATAAGGATCTGGTCAAAGTATCCTGAGGCATCGGAATCTTCGCTTTTGGCGTAATAACTGATCTTACCGTTTCCGTATGTATAATTAATATCTTTTGGCGTAATGAATCCAAATTCAAAATAACCGTTATTCACGGATGCATTCCCTTTGAAAAGCACATTTTTCTGCACTTCAAATTCAAACAAGCCGCTTTCGGGACTATTTTGGAGCGTCCTCATTGTGACGGGCTTATCAAATACGGAAGGATAAATATTGCCGTTAAAACCTGTAAGAGGATTACCGTACTGATCGGCAATATGGCCCTTGACAGTAACCCTGGACAATGCCGTAATGGTATCGGATATATTTTGTACTGCTTTCCCGTTTATCGAATCCGTAATGACAGAATACCGGGGAATAGCGAGTTCCATGGAGGGATCTCCAAGTACGATGATCATATTGAAGTGATCAATGGCTCCTCCACTCAGATTTTTAGTAACCCGGTTCAATTCCCCTAAAGTCCTGTATTGATTATTCGCATCCCGTTCAAACATGATTTCAAATAATTTAGGCAAATAGTTCGTAGCAGAATTAGTATAAGAAATACGGGAAGTCGTGATCAAACCTGCGGCTCCTCCCCGCGGATTATGAAAAACCATTTCACCCGGAGAAATAGCGGTACCGTCATACCATGTAAACTCACAGGTGAGCGTTACCATGATAGTCTGGTTATAAGTGTTGGCCCATGCGTTGATATCGGAAATTTCCAGTACTCTTTCCTGAGCCCAGCCGTTCCCGCCTCCATGGCCCGTATAAGCCATAACAAGTGTGCCACGCTCCATACGGTTATTAATGGCGATGTTTACTTCCGGATAGCGTGAGCCACCGGCATGGGAAATCCGCTGATAGGCATCCAGATATATTTTTTCAATATTGATACTTTTATTATTAAGGGCCACTTTTTCAGCCGACTGATCGGCAGTGCTTATGTGATGTATACCGTTTTCATCGTCGGCCACAAAAGTGATCACATTGCGCCAGTCGGCCAGATTGGAAATTTTTCCCGAATTGGCATCCGTAACCAGATTATGTTTGGCGGAATAACGAATGGTTTTGTCCACTGCGGTTTTAGCCTGCGCCAGGGTTGTAACGGGAAACCTGCCCACCGCCACATCTAACAAACCATTTCCTCCTTCGCCGCTTCCATCACCCAGAATGCCAAAATAATCATCATTGGCACGGTAGTTACCTTCCCTTATATGAGTATCGACCTGAAAATTAGGAACAAATACTTTAGGGCCATTCTCATTAACAGCCCTGTAATCATAAGAAGCCCTTCCGAAAAGCAATAAATATTTGGGATATACAGCATTGCTCTTCTCAGAAATCATTTTCATGTAATCCCGGATAGCAGTGGGATCCTGTGCTCCTGAAGAAAATTCATTATAAATCTGCTCGGGCGTCACCACCCGCACCGTTAAGCCGCTGTTTTGCCTCCTGTAGTCGGCCAGCCTTTCCGCCTCGGAAAGAAAATCACGATGGCTGACTATGATCATATCCACCTCACTATTGGCATGCAGGTCCTGATTGGCTATCTTTCCTACCGTGGTTACCGGTTTAAAACTGCTTCCGTTGAAAACCACAAATTTCCGTAATGTATCGGTCGGGGCTTTAAAAGAAAAGACATTCCCATCCAGATTACCGGCTAACGGATAGGGCTGCACCGGATCCGTCACATCCCAGACTTTCACCCTGGTATCACTGTTGCCGATATTGAACAACGTGACTTCTCCCTCGCCCACTCCATCCAAATGAGAAATAAGAAACTGGGCAGAATGCATTCTCAGGTCACAAACAGCCTGCACCTCGATCCAATCTAAATAGGCTTTGGAGGACATGATCGGTTTATTATAATCCAGCTTGATCTCCAATTTGGATGAAGTTGGATTAAAATTATAGTCTTCTCTCTGCATATTGGCAATATAATCGGACCCTAATCCCGTATCTCTTAAATATCCCACAATTTGGTTATTCACGGATACCGTTATCCGGGACGAAGCAGCCGAACTGAATGCCGCCGATACGGATACCCGTGCCCTTTCCGAAGTAATGGCCGGCACGTCCATGGTATAGGTCCTGACAGTGGTCATATCGAAAATATCGCTAAACCATTTACGTCCTGTTTCCCACTTCCCTAATATCCTCTCATCCTTTTCCAGAAAACCGTAATAGGTATAAGTATTTGCCGTATGGGTAGCGACCAGGTTACGATAGTCTCTTTCCCGGTCGTTGATCCGTTGTTTTTCTCCTATGCCGGGATTTACACTGATAAAATAATAAGCGTAATTACTGTATACATTCAATTGATGATTAAATTGCTTATTGTTAGGATTATAAATCCATGAATGGGGACCCTGGGCATAAAAAACAAAATAATCCCCTTCATCAAAAGTACCGTCTCCGTTATCATATACCAGTATAGGATTTTCCCGAAGGTCATCCGCCCGGGGAACTCCGTTTTTTTCGGGGAGCATCCCGCCTCCGTTCCCGAAAACAGAGATTTGGGAAGATTGAAGGCCGTTGACCGGAATACCCAGTTTCACAAAATCCTCATAGGTAACTTTATAAAGCCCTGACTGATTCACCGCGATCTTGTACCATTCACCGGTCCGGAGTATAGAGTTTTGGGCATAGGAAGTCCTGCTCCTGGAAAGTTTCGGACTTCTCCCGGTAAAAGAAATATCGACGGAAGTCACTTTCATCCAATTACCGCTTTCATTCCGGTAAACCGGAATAAAATTCACGGAAGCAAAATTCTTTTTCCGCTCCACCAATGTTTTAATTTCAACCTTGAATTCTTTGGGATTGAAATCTTCCGGAAGAAGATCCTGTTCGCTTTTTTGAAGAGGAACAGAGTTAACATTGGAAATGGAAATATCGTATTGCTGAAAATAATTATCTACAGGGATCAGGTCTATAAAAAGCGGAAGCCCATTATTATCGGACGCAGCTCCTTTAAAATAGAGTAATTCTATGCGGGTGTTTTCATCGGGACTGAAGATCATATTGGGCAGCCACTCGATCTCATAATTCTTTTCAATTTTTTGTGCCTGAATATCAAATGATTGACCGGCGAAAAATGCAATTATGGCCAAGAGCCCCCAAGATTTCAGTTTCATATAACGTTCAGTTAAATAAGGAAAACGAATTTCAATAGAAATAGTAAACGAAATTAGGATTGCAAAATTGTAAAAAAAATGTTTGAAGAGAACTTTTTACGTCATCTTAATTAAAAAAAAGATTATTTTTGCGAGCAAATAAAGAATAATAACATGCAAAGAAGAATATTAGTTTTGATATTTTCCATTTTATTCATCTCGGGGGGTAAAATTTTTGCACAGGATGCTCATTTCACTCAGTTCTACTCTAATCCTATTTACCTCAATCCTGCTTTCGCGGGAGCCAATATTTGCCCCAGGGTCGCCCTGAACTTCAGGGATCAATGGCCTTCCGTTCCCAGTACTTATATGACCTATACGGCTTCTTACGACCAACATTTCGATGTTCTTGCCGGCGGAATCGGGGTTATACTTTACGGAGACCGGGCAGGTAAAGGAACTATCAATACCTATTCGGCTAATTTCATGTATTCATTCAGGCTTAAAGTTACCCAGAAATTCCAGATGAGATTTGCCTTACAGGCCGGTTACCAGCAAAAGTCCCTGAACTGGGAAAAACTCACATTTCCGGATATGATCGACCCGAAATACGGTTTCGTATATCAAACCAACGAGGTACAACCTGATAAACTGACAGCCCATTCTTTTGATATATCAGCCGGTTTTATCGGTTATACCGAATGGTTATATTTCGGCGCCGCCGCACACCATCTTACCATGCCTTATGAAGGATTTACAGAATCCGTGTACAGGCTTCCCATAAAATGGACGGGACATGTGGGCGCCTACATCGACCTGAAACGTAAAAGTAAAAAAGAACGCTCTTTCGGCGATATCTCTATCAGTCCCAACATTATCTTCCAGCAACAGGCCAAATTTTCTTACCTGAATACCGGCTTCTATCTTAACTTTTATCCTTTTACCGTGGGCGTATGGTTGCGCAACAGTTTCGTAAAAGAAGACCCGTTGGACGCTTTTGTTTTCATGTGCGGTTTTCAACATGAAATGATCAGGATCGGTTACTCTTATGATATAACACTTGGAAAACTGGCTAATGTTACGGGAGGAGCACACGAAGTGTCACTCCAGTTCCTGTTGCCGTGTCCTGAAAAAGTGAAAAGGATCAAAGAGCTCAATTGTCCGTCGTTCTAGACTTTCGTCATAATAATAAGTAAGAATTATCCGTTAAATAATAAATTTACCGTATGAACAGTTTCAAAAAAATTATAGGTTTAGTTATCCTCTCCGGTTTATTCCTGATGTTTTTTTCCTGTAAAAACCAGACTTCCAATACCACCGGATGGAAATATAACGATCCCAAGAATGGTGGATTTGAAATTTATCCTTTTGTGGAACAGGAAACAGGCCCCGGATTAGTATTTATCGAAGGGGGATCTTTTGTAATGGGAAACGTTGAAGAGGATGTGATGTATGACTGGAACACGACTCCCCGAAGGGTGACGGTTTCATCATTCTATATGGATGAATGTGAGATCAGCAACCAGGATTATATCGATTACCTGCATTGGCTGGATATCGTTTTTGTTGCCGCCGACTTAAAAGTGGTTTACGACAACGCTCTTCCCGATGAAAATGTATGGAGAAATAAACTGGGTTACCGGGAAACACAGGTAGAATACTACTTCCGTTATCCGGGATACAGGGATTATCCGGTTGTGGGTGTAAACTGGCTTCAGGCCATGAATTATGCGGCATGGAGATCCGACAGGGTAAATGAGAAAATATTGGTGGACCATGGTTTTGCCGATTGGAACCCCACTCCTTCCCCGGAAGGTTATTTCAACACCGACGCATACCTGACCTACGATACCTACGAAGCGGAAAGCGACCGCAGGCTCCAGTATATTACCACGGGAGATTACAGGAATGTAAAAATGGAAGACGGTATCCTGTTACCTAAATATCGGCTTCCCACAGAAGCCGAATGGGAATACGCCGCATTAGGACTTATCGGGAATACCATGAACGAAAGAGTACTCGAAAGAAGGGTTTACCCATGGAACGGACAGTTCATGCGTACTGAAGATAAAAAATATTACGGAGATTTTATGGCTAATACCCGAAGAGGCCGTGGAGATTATATGGGTGTGGCAGGCGCATTGAACGACGGCGCAGACGGCCCCGTAGCTGTTAAATCATACTGGCCCAACGACTATGGCCTATATAATATGGCAGGAAATGTTTCGGAATGGGTACTGGATGTTTACCGTCAGTTATCCCATGATGACGTTTCCGAATTAAATCCTTTCCGTGGCAACTATTACGAAACCAAAAAATTATTGGAAGACGGTACGGTAGAAGAAAGGGACAGTATTGGTAAAGTTCCCATGGTGCCGGTATCCGATTTTAAAAATGACAGGAGGCGTAACTACCGCCAGGCTGATAACAGGAATTACCTTGACGGAGACTGGGCTTCCCTTTATGATCCGGAACAATGGGCCGGAGCCACGCCGACAGAATCCACCGACCTGATGTACAGGAAAACCAATTCCGTTTACTCTTTGGTTGGAGATCAGGCAAGAGTTTATAAAGGAGGCTCCTGGAGAGATATCCATTACTGGGCCTCTCCTGCAACCAGACGTTACCTCGATGAAGATGAGGCAACGGATTACCTGGGTTTCCGCTGTGCCATGTCTCACCTCGGAGCCCCCGTTAAACAGAAAAATAAAAAATAGAGTAATATTAAGAACGGCTTCAAAGGCCGTTTTTTTATAATCATTATCTTTGATATGGAGGAACTTTACCGGCTGTACAAACAATTCCCTGCCATCTCTACCGATACCAGAAATATAATTCCGGATTCCATTTTCTTCGGTATTAAAGGAGCCAATTTCGACGGTAATCAGTTTACGGAACAGGCGTTGCGGCTTGGGGCACGGTATGCAGTGACGGACGACAAGAAATATATCGGGCAGGAAAACTGTATTGTGGTGGATAATAGCCTTGAAACATTACAACAGTTGGCTCTTTATCATCGACGGCATTTGAATATTCCCGTTATCGGGATCACCGGGACTAACGGAAAGACAACCACCAAGGAATTACTGTTGGCCGTATTATCCGGAAAATACAAGACCGTTGCCACCGTCGGAAACCTTAACAACCATATAGGCGTGCCGTTAACTCTGTTGACCATTATGCCGGATACGGAAATAGCCATTGTGGAAATGGGCGCCAGCCATCCCGGAGAAATCGCATTTCTCTGCGATCTGGTAATTCCTACCTATGGCATCGTCACCAATATCGGAACAGGACATATGGAAGGATTCGGATCATTATCCGCTATTATAGAAACCAAAACAGCACTTTACAGGGCCGTTATAAACTCAAACGGAACCATATTCCAGAATGCCGATGATGAGATCCTAAGGGAAAATCTCCATTATGATAAAGTGGTTTATTATTCGCAAAATGATCATTATGACATCCATGGACGGGTTATCTCCATGGATCCTTACCTCCATATAGAAATTTTAGAAAACCGGATTACTACACATCTCACCGGAGATTATAATCTATACAATTTTCTTTGTGCCGCGGCAGTCGGGGATTATTTTGAAATAAACAAAAATGATCTGATTGATGCCCTGTCCGCCTACCGTCCCACAAACCACCGCTCCCAGGTGGTGAAAGCCGGTACGAACACCATTATCGCGGATTATTATAATGCGAATCCCAGCAGTATGAAAGCCGCATTGCAAAACCTGGGTTCGATCGACTTTCCCGGAAAAGCGGCTATATTGGGAGACATGCTTGAACTCGGTCCCCTGAGTTTAAGCGAGCACAGGGATATAATCAATCTTTGCAGACAACTGGAAATCAATGCTTATTTTATCGGGGATGAATTTTCGAAGGCCGGAGATGGTGCCAACAACATTTTCCCGGATACCGCAGCCATAAATCTCTATTTAAATTCCCATCCTTTAGAAAATAGTTTGGTTTTGGTGAAAGGTTCAAGAGGAATCCACCTGGAAGAATTAAATATCCTCAAAAACATCTAGATCATAATTGAACGGCAGGTGATGAAGAAAGAATACAGCCTATTGGGATTAATGTCCGGAACCTCTCTAGACGGATTGGATATCGCTTTTTGTCGTTTTTCAAAAACAGGAAAGAAATGGGAATTTAATGTCGGGCAAGCCGCCACCTCGGTCTATCCGGATCTTATCAGGGAGAAATTAACCAATGCCCGCCATCTGTCCGGTATGGAACTATCCCGTCTGGATATACGATTAGGAGAATTTATGGCTTCCGAGATAAATGATTTTATCCGTAAGTACAATATAAAGCCTGATTATATCGCGTCGCACGGACATACTATTTTCCACCAGCGAGGACACAAACGAATACAACGAGCTTTCCATCAACCCCAACACCTG
>CALECM010000049.1 GCA_937949745.1 uncultured Bacteroidales bacterium
TCTTTGGGCAAGCAAAGAAAGAAAGTTAAAAGAAGTAATTCTAAATAACCTTGTACTTCGAGTTACACAGGGCCGCAATTCATTACTTCTCGAGGATCCTTCGCTACGCTCAGTATGACAATTCTCACTCATTATAATCTTATCCCGCAATTATCTTCACAATAGAGAAAAAATTACGAAGCATAAAACAAAAATCCTTGAAAATAGTTATATTAATCCACAAATCACGGATTGCTCCGGTTTCAATATCGTGGGCAATCCCGATTTAGTAAAAGCCTCCAATGTGCCCGTTATGGGAATGATCTTGATAAGACCATTAGCTTTCTCCCGAAAAAATAAAAACATAATGGGCACAAATGGAGCACGAGAAATCCTTCTGATTATTTAATCCCGATATGAAGAAAAATTAATTTGATATTCATAGTGGCTTTAGATCAATGTTACACTTTTGTATCGTTAAATAAAGTCAAAGCAATAACAAATTAAAAAACTGATTATGAAAACGAAAACATGGGTAATTGCCATAAGCGTTTTTCTGATGGCCGCCCTTCCGTTTGCCGGCATGGCCCAATCGAGAAAACCCTCGCATCCAAAACCAAAAAACAACAAATTACAGGAAATACAAGCTTTAAAAGGTAAGATCACCGAATGGACTTACAATGACGATTTTATCTATAATGGATTTTACCTGGAATCCGACAAAGAAACCTATTATGTAAAATTCCCTCCACATTTGGGAAAAGAAATCCGGAATCTGAAAGGGAACATCACGGTAAACGGGGTTATCAATACGCCCCGAAACGGAAAGAAAGAAGTCAAAATGGTAAATATCAAATCTAACGGCACCACCATTTCCGATGTAAAACCTAAAACTTTTGCTCAACCCGTAAATGATGAGGCCACGAGTGGAAACGGGAAAGTATCACAATTCAAATTCAACAGGAAAGGTGAAGTATCGGGTTATCTGATAGGAAATAAAACCCTCCTGAGAATTCCTCCCCACAAAGCCAGACAACTGAACACCATGATACAGGTCGGGACCAAAATCGAATATACCGGTATTGAAAAGACCTTAAAAGAAGGAGAAGTGGCAGCCGATAACTACAAGATCATTTATGTACAGACCATCTCTGTGAACGGAGTACAATACCTGGTTAAATAACCAGAGGAAGTATGCTTAATGCGCTTAAAGCATTCAATAAAACACTCAACAGTGTCATCCTGAACGAAGTGAAGGATCTATAACCATAAGATAAGATCCTTCGCTGCACTCAGGATGACATTTTATTTAAAATATAAATTCACATAAATAATTTCACAAAGGAACTTTCGGATATTCTTTTATATCTTATCCGATAAACAAAACTTTCTTTTTTTTGTATAAACTGTTAAGTAATGAAAATACTGATCATAGAAGACGAGAAAAGTTTGGCTCAATTTATGGAAAAAGGCCTTCAACAGGCAGGCTATTCCGTGGAAACAGCCAAAGACGGCACCCGTGGCATGGAGCAGGCGGCTACCGGCGGTTTCGATCTCATACTCTTGGACCTGATGCTTCCCGGAATGAACGGATTCGATCTTTTGAAAAATCTGAGGGGTTTTAATGTCCAGACTCCCGTTATGATCATCAGCGCCTTATCTGGAACGGAACAGGTGGTGGAAGGACTCGATCTGGGCGCCGTGGATTATATCCGTAAGCCTTTTGACTGGGATGAATTGCTGGCCCGTATCAGGGTGATCCGAAAAAAAAGCCAGGGGAATAAGTCCGCGGAAATCCATATTGAAGATCTTTCCATAGACGTAACCGGCAGGAGGGTAACCCGCGGAGGAAAAGAAATAAGGCTCACCGCCAAAGAATTTTTATTACTGGAATATCTGGCCCGGAATGCCAACCGTATTGTCAGCAAAAACCAGATCATGGAACATGTATGGGACCTGGATTTCGATCCGGGAAGTAACCTGGTGGAAGTACACATGTATCAGCTAAGGAGAAAAATAGATAAGGACTTCGAGACTCCTTTAATCGAAACGGTGGTCGGATTGGGTTATACCCTCAAAGGCAAAAAGTTGTAATACCAAAACAAGAATATCAATCGTGCATATCACATTCAGGCAAAAAGCCACGATCTACTTTACGCTGGGATTCGTCGTGTTATGGACCATATGCAGCCTGGTATTGTTTTTCCAGTTCAGGAAAGCATTATGGCACAGTTTCGACGAAGAGATGGAAATCCGGGCGTCCATAGTCGCCGAGAGAACCGGTATTGATCCCCGAATCATACCATTACCTCAAAAAGAAGAGAACTACATGATCTTATATGAGAACGATTACGGAATCGATACTCTTTTTGCCCCTACCCTGTCCGGGTTTAGTTTTCAGGATCAACGATTTGTAGAATACAGGGAGGATCGTGAAGAAGGTGTTTTGACGATTTATTATACCACGCCTTCCACCGAGATCGACAATGCCATAGAGCAGGTAACGGCAGCGATATTGCTTATGCTGCTGATCGGGGTGGTAGTGTCGGGACTTTTGGGATACTGGCTATCAGGCAAAGTAGTAAAACCGTTACACCAGATCATGACCCGGGCTAATCAAACCGACATTTTCCAAAACACCCAATTACTGGAAGAACCGGCCGGGAAAGACGAATTACAGCAACTGATCGTTTCCTTTAACCGTATGTTGCTCCGCATCAAGGAACAGACAGGACAGCAAAATGCTTTTTTTGCTTCCGCATCACACGAATTACGCACACCTTTAAGCATTATGCAAACACGGTTACAAGTGTTGCTGCAGGACAATTCCATTCCGGAAGAAACCCGCCGGGCATACCGGGATCAGCTTCTGGATGTGCAACGGATGATCAGGATGGTGAATGATTTCCTGTTGATGAGTGAACTTCAAAATAATAGTATGCCTCTCGTCATCGATGATTGCGATATCGTGGAACTAACCATGGATGTATTGGATGTTTATCAGCATAAAGCACGGGAACGGAATTTAAAATTCAAGATCAACCTGTTCCCTGAGAATACGATTTATACAGTAAAAGCCGATGTAGAAAAATTAAGGATCATTTTCCGTAACCTCATTGAAAACGCGTTAAAATACGCACAGGAAAATAGTGTGATTGAAATAGTATTGCAAAAAGAGGATAAGATAAACTTCACGATCCGGAACCCGGTCAGGGAAGATATCCATCCGGATATAGAGAGTGTCTCTTCACCCCATTATCATTCCAAACCTTTGGATGGGGAAGGTTCCGGACTTGGTCTCTGGATTTCGTCCAGACTCGCGGACATACAAGGTTTCGAACTCCAGGTCCGGCTTATCCGGGATACAGTTTTCGAAGCACGGCTTTTCATGGAAAGTTAATATTCCCCCTGTTTTAAAAAAAATTATATTTTTGCATCATGATACCTTAGAATCGAAAATAACGTGTTAAGCCATCCGGGCGTTTCTTTTCTATAATATTAATAACCGACAAAAATGTTCCTTTTATTTCTTTATTTACTTTTAGCCCTTCTTGTTTCATTTCTTTGTTCCGTAATGGAAGCGGTACTTTTAACCACGCCTATGACCTATCTGAAGACCAGGGCGGAGCACGGGGATAAGTCAGCTCCTAAATTAATAAAATTAAAAAACGATGTGGATAAACCCCTTTCGGCGATACTGTCTTTGAACACCATTGCCCACACTGTAGGGGCGGCCGGTGTGGGCGCCCAGGCTACCGTGGTTTTCGGCGAAGCTTATCTGGGATTGGTATCAGCCATATTGACCATTTTAATTTTGGTTTTTTCCGAAATTATACCCAAAACGATCGGAACCAATTATTATAAAAGTTTGATCAGTATTTCAGCGAAAATTATCAGGGCTATGGTCATTATCGCCTATCCGTTGGTCATAATATCCGGATTTTTAACTAAATTAATGTCTAAGAAAGGAGAGGAAAATACGACCAGCAGGGAAGAAATATCCACACTGGCCAACATTGGCGTGGAAGAAGGGATCATCAAAGAAAATGAGAACCGGATATTACAGAATCTGATAAAGTTATGCGACATCAGGGTTTCGAAAGTGATGACGCCGAGACCGGTCGTGACCGTAGCGAACGAGAACATGACACTCACGGAATTTATGGCCGACAAAGCTTACCTTATCTTTTCAAGGATCCCGGTATACAACCGTAACAGCGATAACATCACGGGCTACGTTTTAACGAACACCATCCTCGAAAAAATGGCCAACGACCAGTTCAACTTCACCCTTGGGGAAATCAAACGGGAGATCGTGGTATTGCCGGAAACCTCCACTGTCTTTTACGCATGGGAAAAATTACTGGAATCGAAAGAACATATCGCGCTGGTCCTGAACGAATACGGCGAAATGGCCGGCATCATCACCATGGAAGATATTATCGAAACCTTGCTCGGACTCGAGATCGTGGACGAAAAAGATACCATCGTGGATATGCAACAGTACGCGTTGGAGAAATGGCAGACCCGGCAGAAGTCTTCGAAGGGAGGGGAAAAAGATAATGATCTTATATAAACTTTATAATATTTTCTGCCAATAGTATTTAGGTTGCCGGAGCCGGAAAAATCTATATGGAGTGTTACCAAACAAATGGTTTCGGGAAGTATTGCAGAAATCCTATTCGATGAAGATAAAGTATATGATAAATCGAATTCTATACCAATGGATAGAGTTTTGCCGACTAAATAAAAGTATCTCAAAAAATACCTGTTATCACTAATTTTGTAGATGAAAACGGTATTGATCGCATGAAAGAAATGATTAAGGAGAATTACGACCGCATCAAAGCGGAAGCCAAACAGATGTAGCTGAAGAATTGGAGAGGATTCGTAGTGATGAGAATTTGCGGCATCTGTTGCCGAAGGAAGAGTAAAAACAGACGCAATTTATGTTAAACACAATTAATTCATCAATTTTTTTGACAAAAATAATTTTTTATCTTTGTATCTATTTAAATGATATTATGGAAAATACTAATTTTACGAATAAGCAAGTCACAGAAGTTTCAGATTTCTTGCAAACCTATATGTTGGAAAATAATATTGATGAAATGACGGCAGATGAGTGTGCTCATGTTTTATTTTCCGCAGGCATTTTAGAGCAGATACCACCAAAACCGGGCTTTAACTTTAGGCAAATGCTCAGAGATGGAAGAGATGGAAAAATCAATATGATGGAAGGAGTGACTCAGTTAGAGAATAATCGTTGGATTATAAAATTTAAAGGTGTTGTTTGAGAACTGTTATTAACTACAAAAGCAAATAAGTAGTAAAAACGGATAAGGACCATTTTCCTCTCACCCCCTCTTCTTACTAATCCCAAAAGGTTCTTTATCCTGGCAGGTGCCTTCGGGTTCGACATGGACGACGATGTCATAAATATTTTCTATAGCGTCACGGATACTGAGGTCCACTTCTTCCGCGATATTGTGGGCTTCATTTAAAGTAATGTTCCCGTCGGCTTCGATATCCAAGGCGATGAGGTAAAGGCCGCCGATCTGCCGTGACCTTACCCGGTGCGGATTGCTGGCGCCGGGAACCTGCTCCACCGCTTCGAAAATTTTGTTATAGACCGAAACATCCTTCACCCCATCCATGAGTTCTACATTGGAATCAAGGAAAATGGTAATGGAAGATTTGATGATAAAGACACTCACGATCAGTCCGGTTACGGAATCCAATACCGGTAATTTAAGGATAAAAGTAAAGAACAGTCCCAGTAAAACACCGGCGGAAATAATTACGTCGTTCCTCATATTTTTGGCATTCGCGGTAAGCAACGAACTGTTGATCTTTTTCCCCTGCCTGAACTGGTACCAAGCCAAACCTAATTTACCGATAATCGAAATCAGGGTCACGTAAATGGCTATGGTACCGGGCATTTCCATCACTTCCGATGAAAAGATGGTCCGGACGGAAGAAAAGAGCATCTGAACGCCGGCGTAAAAAATAACCAGGGAAAGGATCTTGGTCGCGATACTTTCCGCCTTTTCGTAGCCGTAAACATATTTCTCGTTGGGCGGCCTGTGGATAATACGGGCCGTGAAGATCATGATCACGGAGATCACCACATCCGTGGCGGAATCGATCCCGTCGCTCAATACGGCCAAACTACCCGCGAAAAGCCCGACCGTAACTTTAAGGATCGATAACGCGGCATTTCCGATCGTACTGATCCATGAAGCCCGCATCAGTGTCTTATCTTTTGATGTTGTCATAATTTCCTGATAATTGATAATAAAAAATCCCGGATTTCTTCCGGGACTTGTTCTATACTAATTTGGTTGATTTTCGGATCCTGTTTTCCCTTTTCCGGAAATTCCTTTTCCGGTGAAACGGGAAGCATTGCACATTCAGTCTGTCTGGCATAATAATGCGATAAGGGTGCAAAGATAATTTTTTTTCCAATATATTCTTTGGCACTATTTTCTACATGAAAAAAATTTCCTATTCAATGGACTCAAGTATCCATGTAATCAGTCCGCGTTCCTCAATCAAACTCCAGGAGTGAGGATTTCGCGTGCCGTCCATCCGGTATCCTTTCCATAAACGATTCATGAATTCCGCTTTTTCATTTCCCTGTCTGTTTAACTCGACAATCAACGCGCTTTGGTCGGGTGCATTGAGGTCATAATAATCACAATGCCAGCTTTTGATAGCCCAGTCGATATCGGGATCCGAATAGATTCTCACGGGCACATTCCTTAAATAACGGGCATTCCCACTCTGCTCTCCGCCTCTTGAATAAACGGAATGAGCCTCATAAACATCGTAAACTTCTTCCGGGGAACCTCCGAAAGTTTTTTCCAATATTTCAAGATCGTGTTTGGCCTCAACGGCGGCTTTTTGATCGGCTTCCCGTTTTACCTGATTCTCTTTCTGCCGGTAAATCGTCGCAAAATCTACCGGACCGTCCACGCTAAAAGCGGCGCAGGGAAGCACAGCTGTTTTAGCCGGATCTTCATAAGCCATTTCCGTATAGCGTAAACTTATAATTCCGCCGAGTGAAAATCCGCCCAATACAAATTTTTCCCGGGGAATATTATATCTTCTGACCGCATCGACAAAAGACAGATTTAAAAAATCGAATACCGGTTTATCCAGATAAAGATGGGAATTGGTTGACGGCACTATGACCAGGATATCCTCATCAAATGCCATCTGCATCAGTTTCTTATTATGGTTTACCACGCTCTCCGCCTCCTCGAGTCGGCCGGGAAGCAGAACCAACGCTCCTTTCGTTTTAAATTCCGGCACCAGCGCGTAATAAAATAGTCCGCCCGGCGAAACCTGACTTTTAAAAATACTATCCGGATCTATGTAAGAAATTTCCTGACGGTCCAGTCGTTCGAGATATTTGGCATCTAAGTTTACCATCGTCCGGTAATCGAACGGTTCTATCTGGGCATTTACATGATTCCAGGTTAAAAACAACAGGAATAGTAGAGTAAAACATTTCATTTTTATCATCAATACCATATTATGGTTAGTTAACGCAACTCTCTTTATTATATTGGTTGCCGAATAAAATAAGCCATGTTAATTAAATTCCCTTAAGGATGCAGGTAATCAAAAACAGATAATCTGAAAAAATATCATTTTTATCTCCTTCATAAAATATATTTCATTGTGTATTGTCTTAAGGAGTATAGAGCTCTTAAAAAACAATCGAATTATAAATATTAAAAAACACTGTCATTATGGAAACCATTAAAACCGGACCACCGTCCAATAGCGGAGAATTCGATAAAGCGTATAATTCCTTATCCCACTGGGCCTGGAGCGATATCCGGATCCCTCCTGAGCTCAAAGAACTGATCGAAGTATATGATCCCCGAAATTGTTTAGAATTAGGTTGCGGACTGGGTCGATTTCTAATTTCGCGGCCGAAAAAGGAATAAAAGCAACCGGAGTCGATTTCTCACCTGTTGCGATCGAAAAAGCCCGGAAAAGAGTAGCCGATAAAAAAAATAAACCGGATTTTCTTGTTGGGAATGTGACCAATCTGGAAAATATAACCGGTCAATTTGATATTTCATTCGATATAGGATGCTTCCATTGCCTGAACGAAGAAAACCAAAGAAAATATATTAAACAGGTATACAATTTATTAAGATCCGGAGGAACACTTTTAATATGGGCATTGGACCACGCACCCGGCGATATTAAATTAAGTCCGGGTTACATGTCACAAATATTCGATCATCATTTTGAATTGGTAAAATCGAAAATCAGCAGGAGAAGGGTCGCGTTCGTCGCTTCGCATTGGTATTGGCTCGAACGTAAAGGAAAAATAGAGTTGCCGTTGTATATAAATCCCGCAAGATCATGAAAATAATTTTAATTCCGGCACTCCTGCTTCTGCTTATAAGTGCGTTTTACTTATACAGAAAAAATCGCGCTAAAAATAAAGTTATCCAAGTAACCGGTAGCTATTGTACCGGATGCTGGCATTGTTTAAAAATATGCCGGCATCAAGTATTGGACATGGTCAAAGATTGGAACGGATTGCATATCGAGGTTAAATATCCCGAAAAATGCGTTGCCTGCGGGCACTGCCTGGACATTTGCAAATTCAATGCTTTGGAATTAGTAAACCGGGAAAAACCGGAAAATAAGGATCTTTATCCGGTAAAATGATGAACTGTTTTAACTGTACTGTTTACCTCAAACCGGATCGTAATATCTGCGAAGCTATCATCCGTTTGCTAAATAAACTTGAAATTCCATCAAAAGAACAGGTGATCTTATGGGATATGGCAAATCATTTATCCTGTAAAAAATTCACGGATATATTATTTGTCTTGTTAAGTAAGCAAGAAAACTTTCCCGTCATAGATAATAATAATTTAAGGTAAAGAGTGAATTTCACTGAAAACGGATAGTGAATACATAAAGTCTGATTTTGTCATCCTGAGCGAAGCGAAGGATCTATTACATTGATAACCGGATTCTTCGCTTCACTCATAATACGTAAAGTAATAGTATTTTTTGGATAAACTTTTCAATCCTGCATAATCAATGAAATGGATTCATACAAAATTCTTTTTATTCGCGATTCCATTTACTTTGGCCGGTAATCCTATTTTACGAATTATTGAATATTTTCCGTTATTGAAATTATCAGTAAAGAAACGACTTTTAGAACATTTTTAAAGTAAATCCCGTAGTGCTTCTTCAGATAAAGGAAGTTTAATTTGTAGCATCAATTATGACAAACATCATATTCATATACAAATTAAACCAAAAACAATGAAAACACGAACAGAAACCGTAAAAGAATCTTTACAGATCATGGGATTAAAAAAAGCTTTCGAGTATGTGGAAGCCAATCCGGAAGAAAATTTAGAAAAATTAGTGGACGGAGTTCGCAAACTGGATGAGTCGGGCCTTATCAAAAGTCAGGTGGATGCGGTTACCAATGCTTTCAGTAACAAAGACGGGAACTGGTACCGGTTAGCCATGAGATTCTTCAAAGATATCCATCCGAAAGTACGGGAAAAAGCGTTCTCTAACATGATCATCAATGCTTCCCTCCATGGCATAAAAAAACAGGACGAATTGGAAAAAACCTATAACTGCAATATTCCATGGGCGATTTTAATGGATCCCACCAGCGCCTGCAACCTGCACTGTACCGGATGCTGGGCAGCAGAATACGGCAATAAGCTCAACCTGACTCTGGAAGAATGGGATAAGGTCATCGAGCAGGGAAAAGAAATGGGAATATATATGTATATTTATTCGGGAGGAGAACCGCTGGTAAGAAAAAAAGATATTATCACCATGTGTGAAAAGCATGATGATTGTATGTTCCTTTCCTTTACGAACGGCACCCTGATCGACGAAAAATTCGCTGATGAAATGTGCCGTGTAGGAAATTTCGTACCTGCGATCAGCGTGGAAGGCTATGCTTCTGAAACCGATTCAAGACGCGGTGAAGGATGTTATGAAGCGGTAGAAAAAGCTATGGCTATCCTTAATGAACGACATCTTCTCTTCGGAATATCCTGTTGTTACACCCGGAATAACGCCGAAGTGGTAGGAAGCGAATCCTATTTCGATGATATGATTGACAAAGGGGCAGCTTTCGCCTGGTTTTTCACCTATATCCCGGTAGGATCGGAAGCCGCTACCGAATTGATCGCGACCCCGGAACAACGGGAATATATGTACCATCAGATCCGTAAATTCCGTTATACGAAGCCTATCTTCACCCTGGATTTCTGGAACGACGGAGAATATGTAAAAGGATGTGTAGCCGGAGGAAGAAAATACCTCCATATCAACGCCAACGGGGATATCGAACCCTGCGCATTCATCCATTATTCGGATTCCAATATCCGTGACAAGAGCATCCTGGAAGCGTGCCAGTCGCCACTCTTTATGCAATACCGGAAAAACCAGCCTTTTAATTCCAATATGTTACAACCGTGCCCTTTATTGGATAATCCACATAAATTGGTGGATATGGTAGAAAAATCCGGCGCGCATTCAACTGACCTACAGCATCCCGAAAACGTACACCGGTTATGTGGCAAATGTACGCAGGCAGCCGAAAACTGGACACCTACGGCTGAAAAACTATGGAATGCCTATCCTCCGAAATATTTAAGAACACAGCCCAAACAACAAAACCAATAAATTCATGGGTAAGCCGGAATGAATTCAATATCATTCCTGTAGCTTCTCCTTTATTTCCGGCCACCCTGACGCAGGATTATTCGTTCAGGGTGGTTTCAATTTTGCAAGCATTGATTATTTACCGTGCGCGGGAAGAACTATTTCGGATGAATCCAGTACCCGTTCAATTTTATACCGGAATTCAAAATTTCCATAGTGTCCGGACAGAATCCGTATGGAATCAAAACAAATATTACAATTTTTTGTTAAATAATTGGTAATTCAAACACTATAAACAGGTAATTGAATTTCAGTTATTGCATTATTATGAAATTAATCATTGTTTCCAACCGGCTACCGGTCAAAGTTGTACGGGAGGATTCCCAGTATAAAATAACCAAAAGCGACGGAGGTGTGGCAACCGGATTAGAATCCCTGGAAACGGACGTACCGAAGCATTGGATCGGATGGCCGGGTATTTGTCTGGATGATGACTGTAAAAAAAGTAAACTAAACCGTGAATTGAAGAAAGATAACCTGCATCCGGTCTATCTTTCCGAAGAATATATTGAGAATTATTACGAAGGCTACAGCAACAGTATTTTATGGCCCCTTTGCCATTACTTTCATCATTATATCCGGCATGAGCCTGAATATTGGGAAGCATATAAAGAGGTCAATGAAATATTCTGTAAGAGCGCTTTAAAAATTATCGAACCCGGAGATCTTTTGTGGGTACAGGATTACCAGCTTATGCTGGTTCCCGGTATGGTACGCCAAAGAATGGCCAATGTATGCATCGGTTACTTTCACCATATTCCTTTTCCTTCCTACGAATTATTCCGGGCATTGCCGGAACGGAAAGAATTATTGACGGGTCTCATGGGAGCCGACTATATCGGGTTCCATACCCATAGTTATATGCAACATTTCATTAATTCGATCAATAAAGTTTTAAAACTGGATTGTGAAATGGATGAAGTACATCTCCACGACAGGATCGTATACCTGAATGCCCGGCCAATGGGTATCAATTTTAAGAAATTTTATAACGCAATATTAAATCCCCTCATCAAACAAGAAGCTGATATACTCAAAGAAACTTTCGGGAATACAAAAATTATCCTGTCGGTAGACAGGCTTGATTACAGTAAGGGAATATTAATACGGTTATCGGGTTTCACCAGTTTCCTGAACCATCATCCGGAATATCGGAAAAAAGTAACCCTGGTGATGATTGTTTCCCCTTCAAGGGATAAAGTATCAAAATATAACGAATTAAAGAATGAGATTGATAAAATGGTAGGGGCTATCAACGGACAGTTTTCCACCATGGACTGGGTTCCGGTGCACTATTTCTACCGCTCTTTCGATTTTGAAAAATTATGCGCCCTTTATTACATAGCCGATATTGCTTTGGTAACTCCGTTAAGAGACGGAATGAATCTTGTCGCGAAAGAATACCTCGCCACTAAAAGAAACAAACCCGGAATCCTTATTCTTAGCGAAATGGCCGGAGCATCCACGGAATTATCAGAAACTCTGATTGTCAATCCCAATGATATCGGGGAAATTGAAGACGCACTGGTAAAAGCTTTGAAAATGCCTGTAAAAAAGCAAAAGCGTATTCTGAAATCGATGCAGAAAACCATTGCCACAAATACTGTCAATCATTGGGCAGAGCACTTAATAGAGGAACTCAGGCAGGCCCGGCAATCAAACGATAACCTCAGAAGTAAAATTCTCAGAAAAGAGAGTTTCATCAATATTAAACATGCGTACGACCAGGCCAGAAACCGGTTAATCATCCTGGATTATGACGGTACTTTGGTGGGATTCAAAAACGATCCCGGACAATCGGTTCCTACTTATCCATTATTGGACATACTTAAAAAACTGGGGCACAACCGGTTCAATAAAGTAGTGGTAAGCAGCGGCCGGAACCGTTCCTTACTGGATAAATGGTTGGGAAAATTACCAATCGACCTTGCGGCTGAACACGGGGCATTTTATAAAGAGAACGGTATATGGCATGAAAATCTTCCGGAAATTCAATGGAACGATTATATTTTGAAAACCATGGAACTGATGGTCAGGAAAACTCCCGGTTCTTTATTGGAAATTAAAAAAACTTCGCTGGTCTTTCATTACCGTAAAGTGGATCCCGGATTGGCGGAATTACGCGTCAATCAATTGATCAATGCAATGGTAACCCCATGTAGCAAAGAGAATCTGCAGATCATGAAAGGAAATAAGATCATTGAGATTAAATCTCCTCATTATAATAAGGGATCTGATGCACAGCGATTATTAGAAAAAAAGCATTACGATTTTATACTGGCCATGGGAGATGATACGACAGACGACGAATTATTCATGTCATTGCCGGAAGAAGCAATTACCATTAAAGTAGGGAAAAATTCCAAAATAGCCAAATATAACCTGCCGAACCAAAATAAAACACTCTATTTCTTAAACCGGCTGATCAAATAAATAAGTAAAACTTAAAATCCAATCATATATGAATTTCCAAGATTTTTTCAACAGTGAGGCAGGACATATCATCTCCAGTTCGGTATTATTTATCTTAACCCTGGCTCTGGTCTATGTCGTATATTCCATTGTTTTAAGGTTCCTGAGGAGGAAAGCCGCTAAAACCAAAAACAGGGTGGATGATTTTGTGATCGACCTGATGAGGGTTCCGGTACTATGGTTATTATTCTGGATCACCTTCAGGATATTCAGCGCCTATTCATTCTTATCGAAAACCTCTTTTTACGGCACATTGTCCAAAATCGGGAATATGCTCCTGATCCTGACGATCGGATGGATCCTGATCAAAGTGGTGCGGGCCATTTTTTATTACTATGAAAACAAGTTGAATACGGACGCAGCCGACAGCGCCAAATCGAGGGGCGGACTCACAAAAATGAAAATATTCGAAGGGATTTTCGTCGCTATCATTACCGTCGTAACCGTTGCATTATGCCTGATGACTTTCGATAAAATAAGGGCTATCGGGGTAGGATTGCTCTCTTCTGCCGGTATAGCCGGTATTATTGCCGGTTTCGCCGCCCAGAAAAGTATCGGTGCCATTTTCGCCGGAATCCAGATCGCGCTTACCCAGCCTATCCGCCTTGATGACCAGGTTGTGGTGGAAGGACAGAACGGAATTATCGAAGAAATTACCCTGACGTATGTGGTGGTAAAATTATGGGACGAAAAGAGACTGATATTACCGGTAAACTATTTCCTGGATAACCCTTTTCAGAACTGGAGCCGCAATTCCACGAATATACTGGGTACGGTATTTTTATATACCGACTATTCCATCGATGTAAATGCTATTCGTAAGCAACTGAATACGATCCTGGAAAACCATCCGAAATGGGATAAACGCGTGGCCAATGTCCAGGTTACGGATATACGGGACAATTGTGTGGAAATACGAATATTGCTCAGCAGCAGCACCTCCGGCTTCAATGCCGATCTTCAGGTGGATGTACGGGAAAAAATGATCGATTTTATTACCAAGGAATATCCGGGCTGCTTGGTCAAAACCCGTCTCGAAGGTGCTGTTACGACTAAACAGGCCTAATATCTCCGATGTTTCGCTTACGCTCAACATGACACGGACTTTCGACCTTCCCTCCACACGCCATTTACTGATTATCATCCTGAGGGTTACCGAAGGATCTTTAATCACTTCCAAGAGAAATTCCAAAGCATGATTCAGATGTTTCGCTTACGCTCAACATGACAAGGATTTTGGTCCTCGTCTCCTTCAACACGCCATCTACAGTTGTCATCCTGAGGGTTACCGAAGGATCTTTAATCACTTTCCAACAGAAATTCCAAAGCATGATTCAGATGTTTCGCTTACGCTCAACATGACAAGGATTTTGGTCCTCGTCTCCTTCAACACGCCATCTACAGTTGTCATCCTGAGGGTTACCGAAGGATCTTTAAAAAGATAAACATGTACAACCAAAAAAGGAAGGATTTCTCCTTCCTTAACTCTTCGTAATACACCAGATTAATTTTTGGGTATTTTAATCTTTTGACCGGGGAATATCTTATTGGGATCGCTGATCGTATCCTTATTCGCGTCAAAAATCTTTTGCCAGGTCATTCCTGGATATTGGGTAGCGATTTTACTCAAACTGTCCCCCGACTTAACTTCATAAGTTTGCGTCTCATTTTGAGACTGGTTGTGATCCGTCTGGGTATTGTCAGCCTGAATATCCATTACAATGTCTCCGGAACGCATGTCCGGATCGATTTCCTGGTAAATATCCCACATTTTGTCTTTAACAGGATTTGAGGTGTGCCCTGAAATATATAACACATTATCTCTTTCCTGCACGGACAAATCATCCACGTGGGACTGCCGGGCAAAATCGATTAACTTATTATATTTATCCTGTAACTGCATTATCTGAGATTTAAATTATTGGTAACTCTTCTCGGATTAGATTCATTGGCAATCTGCATTACCCTGGAAAGATCGTTGCGGTCAACGTCTCCGCGTAATACAACTTCGCCGTTATTTACACTAACCCTTACATCACGGTATCCTTCGGAATTGAGACGGGCCTCAATCGTGGATTGTAGTGTCTGGTCCGAATTAACGGTCATACCCATTACACTTTGTCTTACCGTGATATTATTAACTACCGATCTCACATCTTTCACCGAACGTGCAGCATTTTCGGCAGCATTTTTTTCCTGCTGGGAATCAACGGTACCCGTAAGTGTTACCACTTTGTCATTTACGGAAGCAGAAACGGTAGCATGATTTCCAATTACCCTGTCAACTTCGTTTTTAACCTTCTGATCCGTTGAATTACAGGATTGAAAGGCTAAACCGGTACCCATAATAAACGTCAAAATAAACATTAACTTTTTCATGATTTTTTTAATTTAATTAATAACTGTATTTTAATATTATTCTATGTATAATCTTATTAATTGTAGATTTTTTATTCAAATTTATATTGAATTATTTAATTAATTATTATTGTAAAATTGCATAAAATAATTATAAGACAAAGAACAATAAAGATATCCTATAAGTTCATTTGGCTAATTTATGAGGATTTAAAATTATCTTTTTTTAACAGACTATCCGGATATTTGGGATAACCGTCTTTCAACCGCTTTTTCCATTTTTATTTTCAGCTTTTCCTAAAACGATTATTACTGATTACAGAGGCATTACCACAAATAATACGGTTACGCCGATTACCAAACCTATGTTAATTAATCAGGTATGATGGAATCCTCCTGATTCCGATTGGTCCGAACCATGTGATACAGGATGAGATTCAAAATAATCGATGCATCTTTTCAGGTCATCGATCATTAATTGAGCCAGATCATGACTAAAGCCGTGCCTTATCAAAACCCGTTGGATCACCATATCTTCACAATTGGACGGCAACGAGTAAGAAGCGATCTGCCATCCGCGTGTCCGCATCCTGTCGGAAAGGTCATAAAGATTAAATCCCGGATTCACCCCTTTTTTCAGCATCCAGGCCGCGCCCGGCAGCGCGGATCTTCCATCGTACAGAATATCGAACAATCCTGTTTTTTCTACTTCCTGCGCGATAAAAATGCCATGTTCGAGACAGGATTGCTGGATTTGCCGATAACCTTGCCTTCCATGCCTGAGCAGGTTATAATACTGCGCGATGATCTGTCCACCCGGACGGGAGAAATTGAGGGCAAATGTAGGCATATTGCCGCCAAGGTAATTGACGTTAAAGATAAGTTCTTCCGGAAGATCATTTTTCTCACGCCAGATTACCCAGCCCACACCTAAAGGGGATAAGCCGTATTTATGTCCCGACGCATTTATAGATTTAACCCGGGGCAATTTAAAATCCCACACGATATCGGGTTGTATGAAAGGTGCTACAAAGCCACCGCTGGCCGCGTCCACATGTATCGGAATATCCAGTCCCGTAATATTTTCATATTCATCCAATGCTTTGCTGATGGCTTTCACATCTTCGTATTGCAAAGTAAAGGTTACCCCAAATGTCGGTACTACACCGATCGTGTTTTCATCGATCCGCTTAATCACTTCTTCCGGTGTCATTAACAACCGGCCATGCTCCATAGGGATTTCCCGTAATTCCACATCAAAATAACGTGCGAATTTCCGCCAGCAAACCTGTACAGGTCCGGTAATAAGATTCGGCCTGGCAGTATCTTTATGTTCCGCTTCCCTCTTTTTACGCCATTTCCATTTCAGAGCCAGTCCGCCCAACATGGCCGCCTCACTGGATCCTGTGGTTGAACAACCGATTGTATCGGCACTTTGCGGAGAATGCCAGAGATCCGCCAGAATATGTACGCAACGGTTTTCTATTTCCGCTGTTTGCGGATATTCGTCTTTATCGATCATATTCTTATCCAGACAACGATCCATAAGCACATGGATTTCTTCATCCTCATAAGTCTGGCAAAAAGTAGCCAGGTTTTGTTTGGCATTCCCGTCGAGCAGCAACTCGTCCAGGATCAGATCCCGGATCACCCGGGAATCAGTAGGTTCCGTCGGTAATTGATATTTGGGAATAGGATGGTTAGCCGCGGGTTGTGCATAATCATCGAATATACTTTTTACATTATCCTGATTGATCTGATGTAATGCCATTTTCTTGAGTTTACAAAGATTTTACTGTAACATCGAATTGTTAATTTTGTTTTAAATTCCATTTCAAATAAGCCATTCCATATTTGTCAACGAAAAGCAAAATCATAAGCGGTAAGGTTCCTTGTCTATTTATACTATTTTTGCCATTCAATTACATTGACCATTAATAATTATCAGATGAAAGAAAATAAATATGATGATCCGGCATTTTTCAGTCAGTACAGTTCTATGGACCGTTCTGTGAAAGGATTGCAGGGAGCAGGAGAATGGCATATCCTGAAAAAAATGTTACCCGATTTTACCAGGAAAAGCGTACTGGATCTGGGATGCGGGTTCGGATGGCATTGCCGTTACGCTATTGAAAACGGTGCGTTGTCGGTAACCGGGATCGATATTTCGGAAAAAATGCTTGATAAGGCAAAGGAGATTAATAATTTACCGGGAATAGAGTACATAAGGATGCCTGTGGAAGATATCGATTTTCCCGAGGACAATTTTGATATCGTATTAAGCTCGCTTACTTTTCATTATATACAATCATTCCACCAGATCTGCAAAAAGATCAGCCATTGCCTTAAACCGGGAGGAAACTTCGTTTTTTCCGTTGAACATCCTGTTTTTACCGCATACGGAAGCCAGGACTGGTATTACGATGTGGACGGCAAACCGCTTCACTGGCCAGTGGACCGTTATTTTACCGAAGGAAAACGGGAGAGTGTATTTTTAGGAGAAAAAGTGGTCAAATATCATAAAACCCTTACCACATATCTTAACGATATGCTTAAAAACGGATTTGATATCAAAGAGATAAGAGAACCGGAACCTTCTAAAGAAAGCATGGAACAACTTCCGGCCATGAAAGATGAGCTAAGGCGGCCTATGATGCTGCTCGTGTCAGCAATCTTAAAATAAAATTACCCTTTTGTTTTACTATATTCCCTGTAATAACCGGTAAGCGGTTTTACCTGCAACAGAATGAGTGCTATCCAAAGCGGTAGCAAAGCCCAGTCGAATTGCTGGATATTGAATATCCATATGATTAATGTAGCTACAATAGTCAGGATAAAAAAAACAGGAAATAGTATCTCCCCTTTATTCCTGACAAGGAAAGGGATATAGATAAGATATAGTGGATTGCACCATAAAATATTAAAATTCCACTTCACTTCTGCGTGGGCCGAAAAGAGCATCATGGCAGTCAAAACCAATCCTACCACCGCTACGCATGTATATAACGTAGTGGCTACGGGTTTGGAATTCCACAACAGAACAACCAGGAGCATTATAAGGAACAATGTGAACGGCTTGATAAAAGGAGTACTTTTCTCCTGACCGGAGAGGTCGATATCGTTAAGGGAAATAATGGATTCCACTAACGGTCGTGCTCCGTTTGTAATCCCGTTAAGTTCCCGGTATAAATATTCCGGAAGAAACATGCTTTTGAAGTTATCATTGGGTTTATCCAGCGTTTTCCCCAATACCATATTGATACCCAGCCTTAACCATGGTTTACGGGTCAAATGCTCCTCGATAAGTTCCCGGTTTGTTTTTTCTATGGGACGAATGGTAAACGGAACACCTGCTTCCAATAGCAGGTCCCGGATTGCCGTGGAACAATTTTCCTCCAGAAAAGCATACAGGTAATACCGGTTTTCAGGCCGGTATAAAAACTCTAAACGTCCCATAATATACGTTTTCTGGGTTTCCGTTAAATGAAGTCGCTGTTCTACCACTTTCCGGTTGGAAGCGGTATACTCCGCGATAAAGGATTGAGGACGTTGTATATCCAAAAAATAATAAAGTTCTTTCTTAACGAATTTTAAGACAAAATGAGGTGTATCAAAATCGAACATCCCGAAATTGTAAATATCATCGATCCCTTTTTCATTATCGGTAACCCGGATAGCGCTATGACCGAAAACGGAATAGATCTCATTTCCCGGCGAACAGGTCAGAACGCTGATTTCCGGCGAGCCGTAAAATAATTTTCCGGCAAAGGAAAAAAGGATCAACAACAACCATCGCTTCATCGGGAATTTTTGAGGCAAAGATAATAGATTTTACGGTATCCTGCCTCTATGCCTCAATGCGGAAGGACAAGGAGGTTTTTTGCAAATACTGTCGATAGTAACGGAGGAATCCTTATTTTTGCCGAAATTATTTTATATGAAATTTACTGTTGCACAAATCGCGGAACTCCTTTCGGCTGAGATCGTTGGGAATCCGGAAGCCATCGTTACCAATGTTTGTAAGATAGAAGAAGGTTTCGAAGGAGGATTAACTTTTTTGGCTAATCCCAAATATACTCATTATATATATGAAACCAAAGCCACCGCCGTTATCGTGAATCAAGATTTTGTACCCGAGCATCCGGTGGCCGCTACACTGATCAAAGTACCGGATTCATACCTGGCACTGGCCAAGCTGCTGGAGTATTACCGGAGTATGAAAAATGTGAAGAAAGGAATTTCAGATAAGGCCTGTATCTCTCCTTCCGCCAAAATCGGTCATGATGTATATATCGGTGAATTCGCCAGCATCGGTGATCATGCCGTGATTGCAGATCACGCCAGGATATATCCTCATGTGTGCATCGGAGATAATGCCCGTATCGGACAGGAGACCGTGCTATATTACGGAGTTAAGCTATATGAAGATTGTATAGTGGGCAATAATTGTATCATACATGCAGGTACGGTAATCGGTTCCGACGGTTTCGGTTTTGCAAGCCATGAAGGACAATATATTAAAATACCCCAGATCGGGAACGTGGTAATAGAAGATAACGTGGAGATCGGCGCCAACACCTGTATCGACAGGGCCACGATGGGTTCTACCGTTATAAGGAAAGATGTGAAGCTGGATAATCTTATCCAGATCGCCCATAATGTGGAAATGGGCGAAGGCAGCGCCTGTGCCGCCCAGGTAGGCATTTCGGGATCCACCAAAGTAGGCCGGCATTGTATTGTCGCCGGTCAGGTAGGAATCGCAGGTCATCTTGTGATCGGAGACCGTGTTACAATCGGCGCGCAATCAGGAGTAACCAATTCCATAAACGGAGGACAAACTGTATTGGGCAGTCCGGCTATCCCTTACGGGGACGAGAAAAAACTGATCATTTACCGTAAAAAACTTCCTGAATTATACAAACAGGTTGACCGGATCGAAAAGTCACAAAAGAATCTTACCCAGGAATAATTAAGAAACATATCAATGGAATATCAATCAACTATTGCTCAACCTGCCACTATTTCCGGAAAGGGATTACATTCGGGACAGCAGGTGAACCTGCATTTTAAACCGGCTGCCGCAAATCACGGCATTATTTTCAAAAGAACGGATCTTCCCGGAAGTCCCGTAATACATGCATTGGTAAACAACGTATATGATACATCCAGGGGAACTTCCCTTAAAGAAAATGAAGCTGTAGTGAAGACTGTGGAACATCTCATGGCAGCTTTGGCGGCACTCTGTATCGATAACCTGCTGATCGAGATCGACGGCGAGGAAATCCCTATCATGGACGGCAGCGCGAAGGAATTCATCAGGATTTTTAAGGAGGCCGGTACAGCGCAACAAGATACCGAGAGAGAATATATTTCCCCGGATAAAGAAATACGTTTCTCAAAAGAAGAATCCGGAATTG
>CALECM010000050.1 GCA_937949745.1 uncultured Bacteroidales bacterium
ATTTGTAAAATGCAATAAATCATAGTGTATTTTCCACTTCGTGTCCCACTTTGCACCTAAAATTATGAGATGTAGCTATTGTCCAGGGAAATGAATCAAAAAGGGTATGGTAAGAAACAGCCAACGTTACCAATGTAAAACATGTAAAAATATCAACAGGCAGTATACTTATTAAGCCGTATTTCTCAAGAAAAATATCTATTGGTAAAAAATTTAACCTGTGAAGGTTGCGGCATCAGGTCTATAGGTTGATTATTAAAATAGGGAAATCCAGCGTCCAGCGTATTATCATGACATTAGCAGCTAAGGTTGTGTTACCGAATATGATGAATCTAACCAAAGCTACGAAATGGATGAGTTAAGGACCTATTACAGGAATAAGAAAAATGAAAGCTGGATCATGTATGTCATTAATAAATCCACCGGGAAAGTCATTAATTTTTATGTCGGCAGAAGAACGAAAGAGAATATCGATAAAGTGGTCCAATCGGTTTTAGAACTTAACCCGGGAAAGATTTACACCGACGGATTGAATATATATCCGGGTCTGATACCAAAAGATAAGCATAAGATCTTCAAGTATTGTACCAACAAAATTGAACGTACCAATCTGACATTGAGAACTCATCTGAAACGGTTGGGAAGAAGAACGATTTGTTATAGTAAAAGTGATGATATGCTGAAGAATTGTTTAAAACTATATTGGTTTGGATCATAATATTATATGCTGGAAAAGCTTACTTTTGTATTGCCGAATGAAGACGATCCTTATACTCTCCACATGAATTACGCTTACGACAGCTGGAACCGGATGTTATCGATGAGTTATCCCGACGGGGAAGAGGTGAACTATGCCTATGACGTTGGCGGTAATTTGCGATCGGTAAAGGGAACCAATGGCCGGCAGGCCCATCGTTATGTGGATAATATTACTTATGATAAATTCGGTAACCGTACCCGTATCGAATACGGCCACAGGGTATTCACCAATTATAGCTATGATCTGCTCCAGCGGTTGTCGACCATGGATACCTATGATCCCACTGCCACTGCCTATTTACAGCAACTCACTTATACCTATGATGGCGTTGGTAACATCACCAGGCTTGTGAATGCATCGGGACAGGTATACGAAATGGGTGGTAAATATGATAATGAATATCGTTATGATGGCTTACACCGGTTGATTCACTGCAACAATGAGTGGAGCGAATCTCCTCAAATAAATTCTTGGCTGTGGGTGGGTTATAGTCCCGGAGGCCGTATTGCGCAAAAGGATCATTCCTTTATGCGTAGCAGTTTTGAAAATGAAACACCCATAGTTCAATATAGAGATT
This sequence comes from uncultured Bacteroidales bacterium, assembly GCA_937949745.1. GTDB lineage: Bacteria > Bacteroidota > Bacteroidia > Bacteroidales > WCHB1-69 > JAGVVH01. Next base: position 1,338 of record CALECM010000050.1, read on the forward strand.
ATTATTATAGAGATTTGAATACACCTAACAGACTAACCGGTCTTTATGATTATAATACGGGAGAGGAATATAGTTTTAGGTGGGATGCGAATGGAAATATGACCGGATATAACCGTAATGGTTTGCAGACGGTACATTACTGGGATGAGGATCATCGTATGCTAGCCAGCGGTAATTCGTTACACAATGGCTTTTATTTTTACAATGGTGAAGGAGAACGCACCTATAAATTATCCGGTATGACCCGCTCCATGAATATCAATGGACAACCCCAAACCTATGAGATACTGGACCGTGCCACGTTATATGTTTCCCCGTATCTTGTGGCCAGCGAGCGTGGCGCCAGCAAGCATATCTATGCGGGAACCGAACGTATCGCCAGCCACCCGGTGAATAGTGCCATCAATGGGCTCAATAGTGATGAACTAAGCGAGGAAGAACTCATGGCGAAGCTGAATGCCCAGGCAGAGATGATGTATGATATTTACTCTGACTATTTGCCCGGAGAGGGTTCCTATATGAATATTTCCTGGGATATGCTTGCGCATCTTCGTTCAACTTCCCGTAATATGCCGAAGGACGAGATTTATTACTACCACACCGACCATCTGGGCAGCAGCAGCTGGATTACCTATACGGACGGCTTACCGGTACAGTATATGTCGTACATGCCTTTCGGAGAACCCCAGGTTGACCAGCGCAGCGGAGACTGGAACAGCCGTTACACATTCAGTGGCAAGGAACGTGATGAAGAGACCGGTTATTCCTATTTCGGAGCAAGGTATTACGATCCGGATATAAGTATCTGGTTGAGTAGGGATCCGTTGTCTCACCTTTATCCTCATCAAAGTCCTTATGTTTATTGTTCTAATAATCCTATAAAAAGAATTGATCCTAATGGAATGGCTGATGGAAATTTCTATGATTGGAATGGGAAATATCTTGGTTGGGATGGGAACAAAGATAACAATGTTTTTATTGTGGGTGACGATGAGAGTGCCCATACAATAAAGAAAACTCAGAAAGCAGGAGGAACTACAAATGCTGGGGATATTAAAATAGATGTGTCCACAACAAAAGAAGCATTATCTGAAAGTATAAATGTATACAATAGGACTATTGATAATGGTGGTTTTAGTGAAGAATCTTCCGTAGTATCTCCGGATGGGAATAATATAGTAAGGGGACAGACAGGACCTGATCAACGTGATGGAGGTAGAGCCACGGCTGACCTTCCCTATATGTCTGGAAGCGATAATACAAGTATACACTCTCATCCCACAGGAGAAACAGAATCAGGAAGGATATGGGTGCCTGAGAAATTAGGCGGTCTTGATTCAAAGGTCTTTAAAGATTTTGGGCTGAACATAGTGGTTGGCAAATTTCAAGTATCAACTGATGCAATAGGTGGTTACAGGGAATCGGGAGCTGTATTTTATGATAGAAACTCTAATCAAATAGGGAATATGACATTTGGTAGTATAAGAAAAATTTTGAAGCGATGAAAAGGAATACTTTTATAATATATATGATATTTTTTCATATATCATTATTTGCACAAGAAAATATTAATTGTATTGTCATGATTGATGGAAAATTACTGACAAATGATTTAAAATGCTACATTGAATATGTAGACAATATACAAAACAGTAAAAAAATAGGAATCGATTGCCATACGCCAGGAATACTTGTAATAAATGATGAAGATATATCATTACTAAGAAATTTACCAATATCAACAAAGATTGAAATACATTTTGAGTTTACCGAATTTAGAAAAGGCATAAAGCATGCTACCTATCACTATAATCATTTTTTTACAATAGGAGATTTAATTAATCATAATTATATTGTGTTTAGTATAACAAATATTAATAAAAGGAAAAAAACTTATTATTTTGATTATGCTATAGATAATATGAGGAGAACATGGAAAAAAGAATGGAAAAAAGAATATAAAAAGAAACATAGGATATTCTACAATGAGTATTATGGATGATTATATAGTGTCGGTTGTGTATTTCTATTTTTTTAAAGTTAAAAATAAATATTAGATAGAATTAGATTAAGGTGAAAGGAAGTGATTCCTTCACCTTTTATTTTATTATGTTTGGAATAAGTTTCTCTGCTCTGTTATGCATATTAATTTACATATATTATTCAGTAAGTAACATTTAATTATTCTGTGAAAGTATATTTACTTTATTTGCAATGGAATTATAAATTGATTATATTTGTTGTTAATGGAAATCTTACGATCAATGACTTATTACCACACCGACCATCTGGGCAGCAGTAGCTGGATCACTTATACGGACGGCATACCGGTGCAGTATTTGTCATATATGCCGTTTGGGGAATCCCAGATGGATCAGCGCAGCGGGGACTGGAACAGCCGTTATACCTTTAGTGGTAAGGAACGCGATGAGGAGACCGGTTATTCCTATTTCGGAGCAAGGTATTACGATCCAGATCTGAGTATCTGGTTAAGTAGGGATCCGTTGGTGGATAAGTACCCAAACCTATCTCCGTATGTTTATTGTGCAAATAATCCGATGATTTTAAAAGATCCCGATGGCAGAGATTATGAATTAGTTTTCGATGAGAAAAATAAACAAGTCCGAGTTATGGCAACTTATTATACATCTGACGAAAATAAAAAAGACCTTCAAGCTTCAATTGACATTTGGAAAGGAGAAAATGGTAAATATACTTATTTAAACACGGAAAATGGGCAAGAATATTCAGTAATGTTTGATCTTAATATTGCGGATGGCAATTTTTCCAGTAATGAAGACGCTTTCAGTGCAGCAAATAATGATAAAAGTGGGTATGCTAATTACTTTGAAACTAGTTCTGCTGGGGAGGGAACAAAAGGAGCAACAACTGATGGCTATATTTTGCAAGTTGATCCAAATAAAGATGATAAAATTAGAACCGGAGCCCATGAAATAGGTCATTCATTAGGTGTTTTTGAATTTGATCAAGGGCTAATGCAACCAGGCGGAAAAGGAAAAAAGATAGATTCACGAAACATTCAAAATATATTTTATAATGCTGGATATGTAAACTATCCCAAATATGAATCTGGTCAAAATAATGTTAACCTAGACCTTACCAGGTTAAAACATATTGGTCGACCGAAAACTTCTTCTCCGACATTACAGGTACTATTAGATAATTTAATATTTACAAAAATGAAAATTTTATTCATACTTACACTTCTATTTATGAATATTGGGAATACATTTTCTCAAGATTTTAGAAGTATGGCAGGTGAATCACGGAAAAGGTTTAATTGGGTAGAAATTCCCTTTGTGGAAGCCAATATGTGTAATCGAATATGTAATGACTATGATGTTTTTATCAAAGGAATAGTTAATATTGACAAATTGATTCTTGTAAATTTGGAGAAAGAATATAATGGTAGTATTGAAATACATAGTATTGCCACTAAAGGTGATTATTTAGAAGAGATCATTGCAGATCAAAATGAATTCGAATCGTTTCTCTATACCGATAGTTGTTATATGTTGTGGAATTCTTCTCTATCATTTATTTTTGAAAATGTTGAACCCTATTGCACTAAAGAGGAAAGTGATCTTTTAAGGAAAACATATCTTAATCCATTGAAATTGTCATTGTATAGTCTTGAAATCTTAGATAAAAAGAATGTGTTAGGAACAGGAATCTATTATAATAATGTTCTTACTAGTCGCTTTTTATTGGTATTTGTTAAATATGCTATCTATGAGGAAAGTATACCATTACGTAGTTATGATTCCCCATATATTCAGAATAATTCATATTACAGAATTAAAGATAAAGAAGGACTTTATATAAAAATCTTGATACCAATTGTGGATAACTAAGGTTGGGTGGTTGTGTACCATGTTGCACCTACCTTACTAAGTTAAAAGCAATTCTCAGAGAAAGAGCAAGTTATCAATATTATTATGGCGAACGAAGAGATATATATTCTCTTCGTTTTTATTTTTGTCTTCATAAATTAGCCTAAAATAAGGCTTTTTGAAAATATGCTGTACCATATTGCACTATGATCTGTAGATATTGCGGAAGAAAATGTATTAAAAAGGGAAAGAGCGGTAATCACCAACTTTATCAATGTAAAACATGTAAGAAATATCAACAAAGAATATATCAAAGAACGCTTATTTCCGAAGAAAAATATCACTTTATAAAAGAGTTAACCTGTGAAGGATGTGGAATCAGTTCCATCAGTAGATTGCTACATATCACAAAGTCCAGTGTCCAGAGAATCATAACCCGAATCGCAGTTAAAATTACGATTCCTGTTTATTCGGAATACAACCAAAATTATGAAATGGATGAATTAAGGACCTATTACAGGGTTGTGTCCCACTTTGCACCTACTCATTTTCTTGCAAAGCAATTATCTTAAGAATAGCATTTTATAGAAATTTTATTTTAGAACGAATGATGAACCTCACATTCGTTCTATTTTTTTAAATTTGTAAAATACAATA
>CALECM010000051.1 GCA_937949745.1 uncultured Bacteroidales bacterium
AAAAGAAGTATATAGAGAAGATCTGGCATTATGCGCTGTGTGATATCGCAACCGGCTATGAGCTGAACAGTAATAGCTTTTGTTACGGGGAAGGTTATCCTGCACTAAGAAGGGAGGAAGTATTGTATTATGAGGGTTTGTCCTCGGCAGAGATCATTACTGTAAAAGAATATCAATACGGCCCTTACGGAAATATAGCATCTTATATTAATTATGGTAGTGGATTTTCGGAAGAAATACTTTACACGAATATCATCTATCATCACGATTATAATGACCTCCATTTGGTGGGTATCCCGCTGGAAATATCGGTAAATGATCAGAACGGACAGGTTCGTTTAAAAGAAGTATTGATCGATGAATATACCGGAAAGGTGAATGAAATGCATATATATAGCGGACCAAATGAAATAAGTACATATAATTATAGTTATGACGAGTATGGAAATATAACGGAACTTCTTATGCCCGAAAATCATCATGGCCAGCGTATGAAATATGAATATAGTTATGATCCGGAAGTGCATACCTATGTGACGCAGACCGGCAACTCTTACGGGCATGTTTCTTCAGCGGTATATGATTATAAATGGGGAAAACCACTGGTCACAACCGATATCAACGGGGTGGATATCCGTTATAAATATGACCACCGCGGACGTCCCCTTAAGATTAAGGGCCCCTATGAGAATGACTATACGATCAAATATTACTACTCCATAGATGATCTACGGTGGCTGCACGGACATGATCATCGTTCTTATGCCGTGGCCCGGACTATCCATTATGATCCTTCTTATCCGGATGAGCCATTATCTACGGTGGTGATCTCCAACGGCTTTACGCGTCATCAGGTGAAAAAGGATATCGAATTATCCGGAGAAAGGCGAATGACAGTGAACGGAAGATCCTATTATGATGAGTTTGGCCGTATCATTACCCAATATTATCCTATAGTGGAACAATACAATGTATTCTGGTTTAATGATGATATGGATGATATTCCACCTACCCGGTATCGTTATGATATCCTGGACCGTCATACTTCTGTAACCCTTCCGGACGGAACCAGGACGGTTATGAATTATGGATTCGATTATACAGGGGAAAATTATTACACCTGTTTTATTCAGGAGGTAACTGATGCCCGGGGATTTATTACGTCTTACCTGACTGATTACCGTGGCCTGCAGAAAGAAATCCGCGCACCGGAATACGCCAATACCTGTTTTGATTACAATGCGCTGGGCGAACCGGTCCGGACGGTTAATCCCGACGGGGTTCCCACTTACTACGAATATGACATGCAGGGCCGTCATACGGTCAGGAAACATATCGACGCGGGAGAAGAACGTTACGGGTATGACGCTGCCGGCAACCTGGTAAGTAAGCATACTGCTAATCTGGACCTGTATGGTTTTGGTCCTGTGGAATATGATTACGACTATAACCGGCTGACCGGGATCCGCTATCCGGGAAATCCCCAGAACAACGTTACTTACCGTTATGACCTCTATCCGAATGGAACCGGCAGGATCAATGAAATCGAGGACGCGGCCGGACTGCAGCGTATGAAATACGGATTGCTGGGAGAAGTAACGGAACATGAACGGGTATTTGTGTTGCCGCACGAAGAAAACTTTTATGCTTTTACCATGAAATATACCTACGATACCTGGAACCGTATCCGCTCCATGGAATACCCTGACGGGGAAGTGGTGGAATATAAGTACGATATGGGCGGCTTTTTAAAAAGTATGGCCGGACGAAAACCGGGACAGGCCGACGAATATTATCTCCGGAATATGGAGTATGATGAATTCGGGAACCGGACCCTTGTTATGACCGGAGACCAATATACGACGGATTATCATTACGATGCGCTGCAACGCCTCCGATCCACCTCCCTTTCGGGCCCGGGAAGCAGCCACAGGTTTAGCTACGGGTATGATGCTGTGGGCAATATCATGGGTATTAAAAAAGAAGACCTTATTCACAATATCTCCGTGTTGACTTATACCGAACATGTGTATGATCCCCTGAACCGCCTGGTAAATTCTACTGGCGTTTTGGGAAAAGACCATGGCTATGAAATGCATCTGGTTTATTCCCCCTCAGGACGGATCATGCACAAACGGTATGAGGACGCGCGTCTCTATTTAAACGGCCGTGAGGAAAATATGCGTTACGACCGCCACTACGATTATGATTCCCGTTCTTTGGAAGGCGGTACCTATGTCCAGGGGAAACCCGGCACTATTACCGGCTATGACCAGGAACTTTATTTTGACTGGGATGAGAACGGAAATCTGGCCGGAACCTGGCGTAACGGGCGCCATCGGTATTATAACTGGGATGAAGAGAACCGGCTGTCGGGGATGAGTGAAGACAATGGTCTGGCTTATTATATATATGACGCGGGAGGGGAACGTGTCTTTAAGAATACGGGAACACGGGGAACAATGAATATCAGCGGACGCTGGTTCAATACGGTGAACTTCTATGAACCGGTGTTATATCCGTTCCCTTACCTCGTTGCTTCTTCGCGTGGCTATACAAAGCACTATTACGCGGGTATGGAGCGGATATGCAGTCGCTTGGGTGGCGGCGGACTGAGCCGTCTCGACAGTACGGACCTGTTGTGGGAAGAGAAAAAACACGCGGACGATCCCCTTTGGGAGGATTACTTTGCTAATCGTATGGGTTTTACGGGCCGGGATATCGGCAATTCCGGACCGTTGATTTCGTTATTCGATTTTACCGGTCACCGGTTTACGGAAAAGTATGGCTATTATTATCACAATGATCATATAGGCAGTTCTTCGGTGATCACCCACAACGGTGAAGTAATTCAGAAGCTGGATTATCTTCCTTTCGGGGAGTTGTGGTACGACAAACGTTATGATACCAACTGGGAAGCGCCCTATACTTTTTCCGGCAAGGAACGCGATCCGGAGACGGGGCTTTCTTATTTCGGAGCCCGATATTATGACAGTGAGGCAGGTATTTGGATAAGTGTGGATCCGTTGTTGGATAACTACCCTTCATTTAGCCCTTATGTGTATTGCGCAAATAATCCGGTAAAATTCGTGGATCCGGATGGAAGAAAAATTATACCTATGAATGAAACAAGTAAAATATTTATGAATAGATATTTTAAAGCGCAATTTGGAACGGATAAAATATTTAGATATAATAAAAAAGGAGAGTTGAAAATAAATAGAGGTCAATACAGATCCTTTTACAAAAATGCAAAATCTAATCAAATATATATCTTACAAGGAATAAAAAAAACTATAAAAAGAAAAGAAGTCCTAAGAGTTAATATAAGTTCTAATTCTGAAAAATTTAATATTATAGAACCCCATTATTCTGAAAATCCAGATGGTTCTTATTTCTATGATCCTGTTCAATTCAATGTAAACTTAAATGGAGCAGCTATTACATTAGGACCGGATGCCTCACTAACAAATTCTGATTATTATATATTTATGAATGATCAACGATCTCAACAAGAAGAGGTTTCAGGATCAAGATTAATAGGAAAAGATGATTTATACGAATATAAAACAGGAAAAGATGCAAGTGCTGTTTTTATTCATGAGGTATTAGATGAATTTCTAAATTATTTTATCGAAGGAAAAATAAATAATAAATCTCAACAAATTGAAAAAGTCAAATATCAAAATAATGCCTTAAAGAATGTCAATAAATTGCCAAGGGATGGGAAAGATCATCAATAATAGAAGAATTTTAATATTTTTATTGTTGATTTATGTTATACAAATAAAAATCGTAAAATCTCAAAATAATTTAAATACGATGATATTGTTTTTTGATAAAAACATATCAGATTCAATTATTTTTCCATTGTGGAATTCTCCAAATTTATCTTTAGATTATTATCAATGGGAAGATACATTACTTTGTAATGCAATATGCAATGAGGATACAATATATATTGAGAAAAGCCTTATTATATATTCATGTCGTAAATTAATTATTAATAATACAAAAAAGAATAAGAATTATTACTATTTTTCTTATCCTATAGCCTACCAGAATTTTCGTATTTTTATAATGAATTTTGATGGTATAAAGTTATATTTTAGGAAAGAAAGAAAAAATAAATATTATTTATATCGAAAACAATGATATAATTCGATAATTCATAAAATAAAAGTTGAGAGATCAATAAATACATAAGAGTATAATCTATAGATTTTAATATTAATCTTAATGGGAATCCTAATAATCATGGAGGAGGAATTATTCCTAAAATTAATGAATAATATGAAAAGAATAATCTTAACACTGATAATTGTGGCCTGTTTTTCCGTTGGATACAGCGCTTGTAAAAGAGAATCTAAGTTGAATATGCGAGAAAATAGTATTATGATTAAGGATAGTGAGGATACTATATTGTTTATTCCTGATATATCAATTGATAAAAAAATATTTTTGAATTATCCTACTTCAATAGAAAATTTATTTGGAAATATCATGCCACTGATGAAAATGAATGCAGAATTGCCATATGTATATATGATAAATAATGAGGGAGATCAATATTTGAAAATGATTTTCTTGCCCGGAAATGAGGCTAATAGCATTAGTAAATTTGAAGTTGGTTGGACTAATTCTTTAAATATAACAGATATATCATATCCTTCTAATTTTGAGTATTTTATTACAGAAAATAAGATAGCTTTAGGTATAAGTAAAGAAGAATTATTAACTATAAAAGGGAATAATTATTCTACTACTCAAGAGGATGATATTTTATTGATTAATTATATTATTGATGATTTTGAAAATTCGGAATTTTTAAAAAAAGTATAATATGCCTATTTATACTGCTATTTATTGGCTTAAAGAAAATAAAATAATCAAATATCAATTCGGATTTGAATATCCTTAAAAATTTTTATATCAGTGAGATTAACAGATTATTTTGGCGCCCGCTATTATGACAGTGAGACAGGTATCTGGATAAGCGTGGATCCGTTGTTGGATAACTACCCTTCATTTAGCCCTTATGTGTATTGCGCTAATAATCCGGTAAAATTCGTGGATCCGGATGGAAGA
>CALECM010000052.1 GCA_937949745.1 uncultured Bacteroidales bacterium
AATTTTACGATAGCGGCCTCTTTCGGAAATGTGCATGGTGTTTACAAACCCGGGAATGTTCGGCTCGAGCCTGTTATTTTGCATAATTCCCAGAATTTTATCCGGGAGAAATTCCATACTGCGGAGAATCCGGTTAATTTTGTTTTCCACGGCGGATCCGGTTCGGAACCGGAAAAGATCCGGGAGGCTTTGGATTACGGTGTGGTGAAAATGAACATCGATACGGATACCCAATGGGCTTTCTGGGAAGGTGTAAGGGATTATTATGAAAAGAATAAGGCATACTTGCAGGCCCAGATCGGAAATCCGGAAGGTGATGATAAACCGAATAAGAAATATTATGATCCCCGCGCTTATTTGCGTGAAGGTGAAAAATCGATCGTGGAGAGATTAAAAATAGCCTTTAAGGACTTAAATGCGATAGACCGTTATTAATACGGGTTATATCATTAATTCAAGGGTGATGCGGTCTATCCATAATTTACCCTGATCGGTTAATATAAAGCTGTTATTCGAAAAAGAGTAACAGCTTTTTTCAATATGCCCAGTAAATATTCGTGAAGTATGGTCTGCCATATTATCGCCAAAAACCTGCCGGATAAAATCCAGGTTAATGCCTTTGCAGGTCCGTAATCCCACCATAATATATTCATTGAATTTCATGGATGGAGTGAGAATTTCCACTTCAATGTCAGGAGAGCGGTTCAGCATTCCCTCAATATAGGCGTTCAGGTTTGATACATTCCATTGCCGGGAGTTCCCGTTATAGGAATGTGCTGAAGGACCCAGGCCGAGATAGGGTATATCCTGCCAGTAGGATGAGTTGTGGCGCGATTCATATTCAGGACGGGAGAAATTGGAAATTTCGTATTGTCCGAAGCCTTCCGCCTGACTGATTTGCCTTAATATGGTAAAATCTTCAATCGCTTTCTGGTCTTCTACAGGCGGGATTTGATTTTTTTTGATCTTCCGTTCCAGTAAAGTATTCTCTTCTACGGTTAAAGCGTAAGCGGATAGATGTTGGATAGGGTAGGAGAAAGCAGTGGTCAATTCCTTTTCCCATTCCGCTGATGTCCGGCCGGAGATGCCGTAGATCAGGTCAATGGAAATATTGGAGAAACCGCTGCTGATCGCATTCTGAATGGTTTTTTTAGCCATTACCGCAGAGTGACCACGCTTGAGCCACCGTAATATCCTGTCGTCAAATGATTGGATTCCGATACTAAGCCTGTTAATGCCTATTTTTTTTATTTGTCCAAGGTATTCGGGTGTTAATTGTTCCGGATTGGCTTCCAGCGTGATTTCCTCTAATCGATCGAAGTGATAATATTGTTCCAGCTTATGAATAAGGGATTCAAGTTCGCTGCCGCTTAATAATGAAGGCGTCCCTCCTCCGAAATAGAGTGTGGAGATTTCACGGGTAACCAGATATTCGTGTCTTAATTCCATTTCCTTTTCCAATGCTTTCAGGAACTTTCCTTTATGTTTTAAAGTGGCAATGGAATAAAAATTGCAGTAAATACACTTTGAATTACAAAAGGGAATGTGAATGTAAATACCTGCCATGAGATCAATTTATAGCAAAAACGAGGTTGTAAATTCAACCTCGTTTCGTACCGCATAGGGGATTCGAACCCCTGATTTCCAGGATGAAAACCTGGCGTCCTAGGCCAACTAGACGAATGCGGCGTTTTGACGGTGCAAAAGTAATACTTTTTTTGAAGTAAAAGCACGTTTTTGGAAAAAAATATTACTTTTTTTCATTCACATCCGGTTCAAACCTGAATCCCAGTCTCTTAGCCGTAGTAAAGGTAATGATGGAATCTTCCATTTGCAGGATGTCATGGGCAGTAATCTCTTTAAACTTATCATAACCGGGTAACAGCAGATCAAAATTAACGGCATATTGAATAGCGGAGTAAAGGATTTCGCGTACCGCTTCCGGCGTTAATTTATTAGAAGTGAAATCGTTCAGTACCTGGGCAATTTCCCTTTTTCCTTCTACATAATAATGTCCTTCTTTGTTGATGAGTATCCGGCCGATCATGTAACCGATATCATTGATACGGTTATACTGAAAAGAATCCGAAAGGAAATTGAATATCTGGATCATACCGCAATAGGAACGTTCGGGATCCTCTTTCATATATTTGGTACGCATCACCTCATGGATACGCGGAAACTCGAAAATATCGGTATGCATCATAAAGACCAATACATCTCCGGCGAACCTGAACTGGAATTCGTATTGATTGTTATTTTTAAAGATGACATTGATTTTTTCGTGCTCTTTGGCAAAATGAGTTTTGTAATAGGTTTCGAATTCTTTGGCCGAATCCTTGAAAAGTTGCATGGTTTCAAAGGTGGAGGAAAAAATCTGTTGTTTTAGCTCGCCTTTCTTGACCAGTTGGGTACAGAGGTTGTGAATGTTATTGTCCATGGTATAGCTTTAAGTAATTATTTTTATCTGATAGCAGGTGAAGCATATTATTCTCATGGTTAACATCGTCCTTCACCGGTTTATTTTAGGTATTGACTTTGTAGCAATTACGGAATATCCGGTCGCGCATATTTTTAAATCCGGTCTCACTCACCGGCTCCGGATAACTCATGATCAACAGCGGAACAGGAGGCTGTCCTTCCTGCATGGAGGGCTGCAAATAAGGAAAATGGTTGAGGTGAAAACCGAGACGTTCGTAAAAACGAATTCTTTTCCGCGTAATGTCATCTTCCGGAGGTTCCACTTCCAGCACTACGGTTCCGTTGATCTGTTCCAGAAAATACTTCATCAGGTCGCTTCCGATGCCGTTTCCTCTTAAACGGGGATCTACTGCCAGATGGTCTACGAAATAGCATTCTTCAAAATGCCAGTAAGCCAAAAATGCGGCCACGCCTTTTTCATCTTTATAGCCGATGACATTATAACATTTCACGCAGGTAAATAACCGGAGAGCGTCCTCTTTACTACGCCGTTCCGCGGCAGGGAATGAATTTTCCATCAGGGAGAAAAACGAAGTGAAATCTTCTTCGGTGAGATTGTAATATTTCATAGAATGTTCAGGGTAATAGTTTTTGTGTTTTAATTATGGGACACGAATAAAAGTAAAGGATCAGTTCCGGTTTCTCCGTTCTGGTAAACGGAGATGGAAAAAGTTCCTGTTTTATATTTCATTATTTACCCCTCATTCGATCCCGATAGTAGTTTATGAAAAAAAGTGCCACTTTGGTATACAGAATGGCACTTTTTGGTATGATTATAATTTTTAATTATTTTGGGCAAATTCCCTTCCGGCTCTTAAACATTTCAGGTTAACATTCACAATATCTTCTCCTTTGGAGGCGAAAACTTCCGATACGGCATTTTCTAAATCGGAAAAGTCCATTTGCAGGTAAGGAGATGCTGCGCCCAGGATAACCATGTTGGCGGATCTGGCCGAGCCGAGGTCTTTCGCGATCTGGTCGGCATTAATTACCACTTTACGGGGTAATTTGTCGAGTTCCGCCTTTAAAACGTTTTCTTCGGGATAATTAGGAATATTGATAAAAGGCTGGCTGTTGGTAATCAGCATGCCGTCTTTGGATAACCATGGCAAATAACGTAATGACTCCATAGGCTCTACGGAAATGATAAGGTCCGCTTTACCTTTCGGGATTAAATCGGAAGAGATCGGGTAATCGGCCAGACGGAAATTGGATTGTACGTCGCCACCCCGCTGACTCATCCCGTGCACTTCGGCCTGTTTTAAATACAAACCTTTTTTTACTGCGGCATAACCAATGATGGAGGCGATAGAGAGGATGCCTTGTCCACCCACACCTGCTAATATGATATCTATTTTCATTTTATAATCAATTTAATTTCTTTATCTGTTTTAACTTTGAAAGGATGAAAAACTTATTCTTTGTTTTTGTTTTTCGCACGCATTCTCCGGTTCAATGTCTGGATACATTCCCGGGTGGGGACAATAACGGAAACACCCTGGTAAGCGATCTCTTCTTTGATGATAGCCAGATTTTCCTCGTGTTTGTTTTTCAAAGGTTTTATAATACGGATATGTTCCGGTTCCACGCCGATGCCACGGCATATGGATTCGATACGACCAAGTGCGTGGGAATCCTGTCCGCCGGTCATTCCGGTGGTACTGTTATCCAGTATCATGACCGTAATCGGTGTATTTTCATATACGGCATCCAGTAAAGAAGTAATACCGCTGTGGGTAAAAGTCGAATCTCCGATTACGGCAACTGCAGGCAGTAATCCTGCATCGGCAGCACCCTTGGCCATGGTGATCGAGGCACCCATGTCTACGGTAGAATATATGGCATTGTACGGAGGTAACGCGCCTAAAGTATAACAACCGATGTCGGAGAATACTTTTCCTTTTCCATACGGTTCCATAGCTTCGTTGAGAGCCACATAAGCATCGATATGGGGACAACCGTTACATAATGCGGGCGGACGGGCTGCAACCACTGAAGGTACAGGACTTCCTTCTTCCTGGGGAAGACCTAATGCCATGCCTACATTATTGGGGTTCAATTCTCCGGTGCGGGGAACTGTTCCGTCTAAACGGCCTTTAATATTCCCACCTCTGTTCAGAAGCCCTCTCAGTTGTTCTTCAATAACCGGATAACCTTCTTCCAAAACCAGGACAGAATCGCATTCATCAATCAGCCGTGTAATTTTATCTACCGGAAGCGGATATTGACATATTTTTAATACGGGATAAGGACATTCGGTGCCGATATAATTTTCCATCAGGTAATTGTAACCGATACCGGCCGCAATAATACCCATAGATTTATCTTTACCGTCTATATATGCATTAAAACGTGATGTTTCGGATTCATTTTCCAACTGGGGTTGTTTCGCCAAAAGTTCTTCATAATATTTTCTGGCCAAAGCGGGCAGAAGAATGAACTGTTTAGGGTTAGGATGTAAATGGATTTCATTCTGTTCCCGGATAGTCTTACGTTCCACGCCGGAGCGGGAGTGTGCAAGGCGCGTGGTGATACGCAACATCACCGGAATATTATATTTCTCGGAATAATCAAAAGCTTCGTAAGCCATATCATAAGCTTCCTGTTGATTGGAAGGTTCGAATGACGGAATAAAAGCAAATTTGGCATAAAACCGGGAGTCCTGTTCATCCTGGGAAGAATGCATGGACGGGTCGTCGGCGACTACGATCACCAGACCACCGTTAGCGCCGGTTATGGCAACATTCATAAACGGATCCGCAGCGACATTCAGTCCTACATGTTTCATACAAACCATCGCCCGTTTACCGGCATAAGACATTCCGATAGCTGACTCCATGGCTGTTTTTTCATTGGTTGCCCATTCCCTGTGGACATTCCCCGCGATAGCCTGTTTGGAATGTTGTATATATTCGGTTATTTCGGTAGATGGAGTTCCGGGATAGGCGTAAACACCGGATAAACCGGCATCCAGTGCACCCTGTGCGATTGCCTCGTCACCTAAAAAAAGTTGTTTTGCCATAACTATTTTTTTATAATTGTTTTTGTATAAGTGTTGTTAATGGTCAATAAATCGGTGAGCAAAGATACGAAGAAAATTGAATCTGCAACTTTGATCATTATCCCAAAGTTTGTTTCTTTTTACTGTTGACCGAATGAAGATTCCTCCGTTTGTCTATTGCCTTAATATGGCACATGTCTTGAACAAATTATGTATTTTTGCATCTTTAATATAAAATAATGGATAATAAAAGACAACAAAAGATAGCGCAACTGGTGAGGAAGGAACTGGCGGAGGTTTTCCTGACCGACGGGAAAGAGGTATACGGGTGTATGATCACGGTAACCAGAACGGCAGTAACCAGGGACCTTTCCCTCGCGCGGTCGTATTTGAGTATATACAATACGACTGATCCGGCCCGGGTGATGGATGCCGTCAGGAATAATACGCCCAATATCCGTTTCCGGATAGGGCAGAAACTGAAAAACCAATTGCGGGTTATCCCTCAACTGGAATTTTTTATCGATGATTCCCTTGATTATATCGAAAATATTGAAAAACTATTGAAGCAGTAACCGTGGGTAAAAGATCTGTACGAACGGCGTTTTTCATTGCATGGAGATATTTGTTCTCGAAAAAGAAACATAATCTCATCAATATCATATCCCTCATTTCTACCGTGGGTATCGCGGCCAGTGCGGCGGCATTGGTTATCGTGCTTTCGGTATTTAACGGGATAGAATCGCTGGTAAGATCTAATTTCAATGCCTTCAATCCCGATTTCAGGATTACCCTGGTTGAAGGTAAATCTTTCGCCGTCGACTCGTTTCCAATCCGTGATATCGCAGCCCTTCCCGAAATTAAATCCGTACAGGAGATCGTTACGGATATGGTTTTGCTGGAATATGAAGAAAAGCAGATTCTTATCAAGCTGAAAGGAGTGGGAGAGGATTATTTTGAGGTCAATAAAATGGAAGACCTGGTTATTGACGGGGATTTTTTTCTATATGACCGCGGTTTTAATTATGGTGTAATGGGGATAGGAGCGGCCGGTACGATCCAGCTCAATTTAAATAATCCGGAATTATTACAGTTATATTATCCTAAACGGACAAAAAGGAGTTTTGTGAATACCGCCGACGCTTTTAACCGTCAATCCCTGATCCCATCGGGAGTTTTTGCCACTTTTACCCAATATGACGATGAATTTCTTTTCAGCGATATCGGCTTTGCCCGGGATCTTATGGATTATCACGGACAGGTTTCTTCCCTGGAAATTTTCCTTCACGAAAAAGCCAACGTGGAAAAATGCCGGAAAGATATGGCCCGAATTGCAAGCGACAAATACCTTATCCGGGATAAGTACCAACAGGAAGAGTCATTATATAAAACGATGAAATCCGAAAAGTTGATCATTTTCTTCATATTGGCGATAATCGTGGTTGTGGCCGCCTTTAATATCATAGGGACAATGGGAATGTTGATTATTGAAAAGAAAGAGGATATCAGTATATTAAGAAGTCTGGGAGCCACTTCTTCTTTTATAGAAAAGATATTTGTGCTGGAAGGATTGATCGTTTCGTTTTTGGGCGGAATCGCGGGTATGGTTATCGGAGCCCTGACCTGTTTTCTGCAGGAAACTTTCCATATTGTAAAATTTGGTTCCGGAGATGGTTATTATATTCTCGATCATTATCCGGTAGCAATGGAAATTTCTGATTTTCTTTTGATTCTCTTTCTCATTTTGGTGATCAGTCTCCTGGCTTCATGGCTGCCTACTAAAATTATCCGGAAAAATAAGGCTGTAAAATAATATTATGAGGTTTTGAAGGTTTTAATAAAGGCAATCTTTTTATGAAGTATTGAACGGATCATGAAAAAATATCTTCTCTTTTTTATCCTGTTTTTATCGACACTGGTTTCATATACCCAAATTCCGATAGGCGGATTTCGGGATCATTTGCCTTACCGGGATTTCCATTCCATCGCCGTAGCGGATGATTATGTATACGCGGCTACGGAAAAAAGCTTAATGGTATTAGATAAGTCAGATCTCTCCACTTTCACTTGGTCTAAAGTAGACGGACTGTCGGATGTGGGAATTGCACGGTTGGCTTATTCGCAGGAATACGGTACGCTGGTTATCGCTTATACCAATTCTAACCTGGACTTTATTAAAGACGGGAGGATTACCAATATTTCGGATATCAAGAATAAAGAGATCACCGGCAGCAAAGCTATCAATAATATTATGATCGACCGTAATATTGTTTATCTGTCCTGCGCATTCGGTGTGGTATTGGTAAACCTTAAGACTTCGCTTATTATCGAAACCTGGTTTACTAATTTGGACAATACGGTATTTCCCGTTAACGACCTGGCCATATTCGATAACCGGTATTATATGGCGACTCCTTCCGGTGTATTTACGGTGGCAGTGAATAATCCCAAAGCTGCCGATTTCAATGAATGGAAAAAGATTGAGGCATTGGGAGAAGAAAATTTTACCCGGTTACAACCTTTTCATCGTTACCTGTATACTTTCCGGCTCAATGATCCCGATGGAATCTTTGTATTACGGGATACGACATGGCGCAGGGACAGTGTTTTGCATCCCATGCAGGCCCCCCGTTCGATGAATGCGACTGCCGGGGAATTGCTGGTAGGCGACTGGAATCGTTTTTTTGTTTACGACACCGGATTAAACGTGAAAATTGACGTATGGCAGGGAATGGATAATCAGAACCAGGCTTTATTGGATAAGCAGGAGAATATATGGGTCGCTGATAATAACAATTTATTGCAATATGAACGTCCCTCCCTGCACCAAAACAAATATGTCGAGAATGGTCCTTTTACGGCGAATACGGAAGATATGAAGTGGATTGAAGGTGTATTGGCTGTCGTCCCGGGTTCAAGAACGAGAGAAGGCTGGGCTCCTACTTATGATCCTCCTTCCTGCAGTTATTTTATAAACGGACAATGGCACCATATAACCCCCGGCGATTTTACCCGGGTAAATCCTACTGCCAGGTCCATGACCAAAGTGGCGGTCAATCCGCGTAATCCGAAAGAATTCTATATCGGTTCCTGGGGAAGCGGTCTTTACAGAGTATTGGACGGTAAAATCACACATAATTACATGGATTCCAATAGTCCTTTGGAAAGTGCCAATACGGATATTGTATTGGTTTCCGGCCTTTGTTATGACAACAATCATAATTTATGGCTTACGAATAGCGGCGTTTCAGGTCTTTTAAAAGTGATCAAAAGTAACGGGGAATGGGCGACATTTAACTTAAGCCCGTATATTACCGGTCAATATGGAGTAATTGCCGAACATGTTGTTGTAGATAGCAGAAACTATAAATGGGTAAATATACCCCGTAACGATAATACACCGCTGGTTGTTTTTTATGATAATAATACTATCGATAATAGAAGCGATGATAAAATAGCACGGATTGACATGAACGGGCAGGCCAATGTTAAAACATCCACGGTAACCTGCATGGTGGAAGATAAAAACGGAGAAATGTGGATCGGAACAGATAAAGGTATCAAAGTTATTTATAATCCGCAAAGTGTTTTTACAAGAGCGGTATATCCCCAGAATATCGTGGTGGAACTCGGTGGATATGCGCAAAACCTGCTCGAGTTCGAAACCGTCACTACCATAGCGGTAGACGGCGGGAACAGGAAATGGATCGGGACCGCCAGAGCGGGCGTTTTCCTGGTTTCAGCCGACGGGAAAAAAGAATTATTGCATTTTACCAAAGATAATTCCCCGCTTCTTTCCGATCAAATAGTCAATATTACCATTGACGAGGAAACCGGAGAGGTGTTTTTCGGAACAGCCGACGGTATTATAGGATATCGGTCCGATGCTACCGGCGGGAAGGAAGATTATGACGAAGCGAAAGTTTTTCCTAATCCGGTGCGGGAAGGATATACCGGACCGATCGCGGTTAGCGGTCTTATGGAGAATTCTTTCTGTAAAATTGTGGATGCGGCGGGATTCCTGGTTTGGCAGGGTTATGCCAATGGCGGCGAACTGGTTTGGGATGGCAAGGATTTTTACGGTCAGCGCCCGGCTACCGGGGTTTATTTTGTCTTTGCATCCAGTGAAACCGGAAAAGAAAAAAAAGTAGCTAAAATTCTCTTTATCAACTGATCTTATGATAGTATGTACTAAGGGAATTGTAATTCACAGGACAAAATATTCGGATAATAGCCTTATTGTCAAAGTCTTTACGGAAAAATTCGGCACCCAGTCCTTCATGATCAAAAGCGCTTTTTCCAAGAAAAGTAAAGTTAATTATACCCGGTTTGCTCCTCTTTCCCTGGTTGAGTTGAATTTTAACAGCAGGAAAACCGGTCAGCTTCAATACATCAAAGAAATCACTTTTTATTATCATTTTATAACCATACCTTTCGATATCGTAAAAAATTCCATCTTGATATTTTACAGTGAATTGATATATAAAGCGTTATATGGCTACGGAGAAGACAAAAGACTATATAGGTATATTGAGGAAAGCATTATTGCATTGGATAAACACCCACAGGTTCCGGCCGATATCCATATCCGGTTTTTAGTGGAATTGTGCGAGTTCCTGGGTTTTGCCCCACATGCCAATTTTACGGAAAAAGAGTGTCATTTCTGTATTCAGGATGCTTCTTTTACTTCCTGGTATTCCGATAATGGGGATTTTCTTTCCGTGGAAGCATCGCAGTATTTAAATTATATTCTCCAAAGTAGTGAAAAAGAGACAACTACACTCCCTTCTAAACAAATACGTAACGAATTGTTGCATGCTCTCGTAAAATATCTGGAGATCCATAACGAAGGGATCAAAAAAATCGAGTCAATCGAAATATTGGCTCAGATTCTCAATTAATTTATATCTTTGCACCCCTAATTTTTAGACATTAATTTTAAAAAGAGTATTCTATGGAATCAAAAGACCTCCTTCACCCTGAAAATGATGAGAATCAAAATCATGAGGTGAACTCCGGCGCTTCACAGGAAGGCCAGAACAATACGGCAACCGATGAAAATCAAACCGTTGAATCTTCACAAGAACCAAATCAGGAAAATGTAAATTCACCACAAACTTCGGAAGAAGATATTGTGGAAGAAAAACCTACGGATTACATGCCGGAAGCGACCGCTGAAGAAGCCGGTTCATCCGACATACCTGGTGAAGTAGAAGCAACCCCGGTGGAAACACAAATCAACGAACCGGAGCAACTTGCTGCGGAAGAAAAACAGCCCGGAGAGATTCCGGAAAATTCTGTTCCCGTAGTTGATGAGCCTGCTTCTTCTCAAATGGAAAACACTACAGTAAAGGTTAACGAGCCGATCAATAAGAACCAGTCCGTTTCGGATATGATGGCGGATATCGAAGACACTCAAAATCAGAATCGGGATGAGGAAGATGAAGAGGGAGCGGAAGAAAAAGTCAGTGAGGAAGATTCTATTGAAAAAATGGAATCCGATTATGCTGACCTGAACCTGGACCAGGCGGTGGAAGAACTACTCGTTGTGGTGGCCGAGCCCGATTACAATAAAATAAAACAGCGGGTCGGTATTCTTAAAGCGAAAATTTTACAATTACTGAAAATATATAAACAGGAACAGCTCGAAGCCTTTGTCAACGATGGCGGAAATAAAGACGAGTTTGTTCCGGAAACCTCCGTATGGGAAACGAAACTTAATGAAGCGCTCCATACTTTCAAGGAGAAAAAGAATAAATATATCGAGCAACTCGAGGCTGAAAAACAACGTAACTTAGAACAAAAACAGGCTATTATCAATGGCCTGCGGGATTTGATCGAACAGGAGACCAATCTTAAAAATCTGAATGACCAGTTTAAGGTTTATCAGGAACAATGGAAATCCATAGGCCCGGTACCTCAAAACGAATCTACCAATTTATGGCAGAATTATCATTTTTACGTAGAGAAATTCTTTGATATTCTTAGGATAAATAAAGAATTGAGATATCTGGATCTTAAGAAGAATATGGAACTGAAGATCAAATTATGTGAAACTGCCGAATCGCTTCTGCTTCAGGATTCCGTGAATAATTCTTTCAAAGTATTGCAGCAACTGCATGACGAATGGAAAGAAATAGGTCCGGTTCCGGAAGATAAGAAAGAAGAGATATGGGAACGTTTTAAAAACGCTTCCGACCAGATCAACGCGAGGAGAAGGGAATATTACGATAAGCTATACGCAGAGCAGCAAAATAATTATAATGCCAAAGTAGTGTTGTGCGAACAGGCTGAGGAGTTGATCGCGGAGGATATCCAATCGATCAAGCAATACAATGAGGTAAGCGACAAAATGACCGAATTGCTGAAAGTATGGAAAACTTTAGGCCCCGCCCCGTCCAAGCTTAACGACGATATCTGGATGCGTTTCAAATCTACGTTGGATAAATTCTTCCAGTCGAAGAAAGAGTATTTCCAGCAGATGAAAGATACCCAGATGCAGAATTACAACCTCAAATTAAATATTGCATTACAGGCGGAAGGAATCGCTATCAGGACAGACTGGAAACAGGCTACGGAAGAGATGCTTAAGCTTCAGAAGGAATGGAAAGAGATAGGGCCGATTCCGCGTAAGTATTCAGACGCTTTATGGAAAAGGTTCAGGAGTGCGTGTGATAAATTCTTTGAAACCAAATCCCATTATTTCTCCAATATTCAGCAGATCGAAACTGAAAACCTGGAGAAGAAAGAAGCTCTCATCAGGAAAATCGCGGAACATCAGTTTGGCGACGATAAGGGAGAGAATCTTGAAGTCATGAAAGCTTACCAAAGGGAATGGACGGAACTGGGGCATGTCCCGAAAAAAGATAAAGACCGTATTTATAACGAATACCGGGAAGTGATCAACAAACGGTTTGCGGACCTTAAAATGAGTGTGGACGACGTCAGGAAAGATCACTATAAAAACCGTATCGATACGATCCTGAATAATCCTAATGCCGACCGGCTTCTGGATAAGGAAAAACGTTTCCTGACCAATAAACTTAACCAGTTGAAGGAAGATATTATTCTTTGGGAAAATAATCTCGGATTTTTTGCTCAATCAAAAAATGCGGATATCCTGAAAGCGGAGTTTTCCAAAAAGATAGATGCGGCTAAAGAACAGGTAAAGGAATTGGAGTACAAATTAAAAATGATGAGTCTGGATGCTAAAGCGAAGAAAAAGGCAGAAGAAGAGCAGCAACAGAATATCAATGAAGCTCCGGCTACCGAAGAAGAACCGCAAAATTAAATCTTGAAAGTATTTCCGGCTTTCTCAGATTTTAAATAAAAGTAATCTGAGAAAGCCGGAATTTTTTAATCCATATTCATGAAACCTCTCAATATCAGGATCGATAAATGGCTTTGGATGGTGCGCCTGTATAAAACCCGCTCCATCGCCACCGATGCCTGTAATGCCGGGAAGGTAAAGATGAATGAAGGGAAGGTCAAGCCATCGAAAGAGGTCAAAACGGATGAAGTTTACCATATCCGGATCGGAGACCTTGAAAAAGTTGTCCGGGTGATTGATACGCCGAAAAACAGGGTAGGAGCACCACTGGTCCCCCAATATTATACCGATCTTACCGACCCGGAAGAGTATGAACGGGTTAAGGCGCTAAGAACCAAATTTGAATACCGGGAACACGGTGTGGGCCGTCCTACTAAACGTGAACGCCGGCAGATAGAATACCTGAAAGACTTTTATAAGGAAGACAATACTAATCCGTAACCATATCCAGCCAGTTTTTTAATTTTGCCAATACTTCCGGAGATATGGTTTGTTCCAATTCTCCGTATTCTTCCACGAGCCCGCTTCCGGCATCCTGGAATAGATGATTTACCCCTTCGATCATTTCAAAGCGGTTTAATTTATTGGGCTTAAGGTTATCTTCTATAATATGTAAGTTCGATTTATAATATACCTGTGTATCTTTACTTCCGTTCAAAGCGTAAACGGGACATTTGACCTTCCGGATGTATTTTTCCGGTTTTATCTTGCTGATCTGAAAGATCCACGGAGTAAGCAAGGATTGTTTGGTTGACAGGATATTGGCCGGAGTCAGGTTAAATTTTATTTTTTCCTCTTCAGTCAATTCCTGTGAAAAATTATCGAAATAATTACCCAGCTTTACCGAAGCTTTTTTAACGTCTTTTTCCTTTTCCAGAATGGAATACATATTCTCATACATATCCATTATTTTTTTTATTTCTTCATCTGTAAATTCCCCGGAACTTTCGGAAATCAGTCTTATCTGATATTGGATAACATCTTTGAAATGTTGTGCCATACCCGCCATGGAAATGATAAGATCAATATTCCGGTATTCGGCAGCGGTCATGAAGGCTACCAGTCCTCCTTCACTATGTCCTATAATACCTACGGGAGAATCGGCTGTGTGTGGATTCTGTTTCAGATAATCGACAATGATATTAACATAATAGGGATAATCGAGCGTACTGAGATTTCTGATAAGCTTAGGAGGAAGGTCGTCGTAACGGAATACTGCATATCCCTGGTTAGTCAAATAATCAGCGATGACCCAATAACCTTTATGTCCGAAAATAGTGCCGTTACGGTCTTGCCAGCCTGAACCGGAAATGATGATCAATGTAGCTTTCGGGGGTTGTTCCCGCGGATAGGTCAGCGTACCCATAATTACCGGTTGCCCTGTACGGGGATCCCGGAGTGCAATAGTGCTATCGATATTATAATTAAAAGGTGGACGGGGTGTTTGCGGTCTTCTTATGATCTTCCTGTTTTCGGTTTTATTTAAAATGAGTGGGAAGACTTTGCCGTGCTGGGTGAATGTTCCGGATAAAACTTCTTTTTCCCGATCCAGTAATGCGATGTATTTGACATGATCCGCAGATTGGTCAAGGAAGACGGAATCATTCCGGAAAATAAAACGGGAAACAGGTATTCCGGTCACATATTGATCCGGACTGTCCATCACTACTTTTACGGAGTCCTGCGCCTTTTCAATATAAACCCCAACGGCTAAAGAATCTTTTGATGAAATTTTCAAATGACCCTCCCAGTATCCGGTTACCGGCGTAAATTTATTTTGTGCCATCAAAGGCCCCAAAAAACCGAGAATGCTGATGATTGCCAATATTCTTTTCATAGTGTATGTTTTTGCCAAAAGTACAAATTAAATGAATATAAATTTCATCATATTTAATTATATTAAAATGTATTTGTGTAAAATTGATTTTCGGATGAATATAATTTATTTAACATATCTATTTTGAAAAACAAAAAAGGCTGTTCTCAGAACAGCCTTTTCCAATATAGTATGGTGTGGTATTAGTAAGCGACACCTTGTGCGATCATCGCATCGGCAACTTTAATAAATCCGGCGATATTAGCACCTTTTACATAGTTAATATAACCGTCTTTTTCTTTACCGTATTTCACACAATTGTTATGAATATTATTCATAATACCGTTAAGTTTTTCGTCTACTTCTTCCCTGGTCCATGATAATTTCATGGCATTCTGAGACATTTCAAGTCCGGAAGTGGCAACACCACCTGCATTGGCAGCTTTACCGGGAGCGAAAGAAACTTTGGCTTTCTGGAGAGCGGTCACTGCTTCGGCAGTACATCCCATGTTAGAAGCTTCCACTACATATTGAACTCCGTTTTTGATCAATACGTCAGCATCTTTGTCGTTTAATTCGTTCTGGATAGCGCAGGGGATGGCAACATCCACTTTAACTTCCCATGATTTTTTGCCGGGGATGAATTTTGCAGACGGGAATTTATCTGCGAACGGGGCAACCACGTTATTACGGGTTTGGTTCAAAGTGTCCATGTAAGCGATCTTTTCAGGAGAAGTAATACCCTCTTCATCTACGATATATCCGTCAGGACCTGAAATAGCCACTACTTTGGCGCCGAGTTCGGCTAATTTAAGAGCCGCACCCCAGGCTACGTTACCGAATCCGGATAACGCAACGCGTTTACCTTCGATTTTATCTTTCTTTTCGGCGATCATACCTTGTAAGAAATAAACAGCACCGAAACCGGTTGCTTCGGGACGGATCAAAGAACCACCCCAGTCAAGGCCTTTACCTGTAAGTACACCTACATGTTCGCCGCGGATGCGTTTGTATTGTCCGTACATGAAACCGATTTCACGTCCGCCAACGCCGATATCACCGGCAGGAACATCGGTTTCAGGTCCGATATATTTTTGTAATTCGGTCATAAAAGACTGGCAGAAACGCATAACTTCACCTTCTGATTTTCCTGTCTGATCGAAATCTGAACCACCTTTACCGCCACCCATAGGCAAAGTTGTCAATGAATTCTTGAAAGTCTGTTCGAAAGCCAGGAATTTCATTGTATCTTCATTTACGGATTTGTGGAAACGTAAACCTCCTTTGTATGGTCCGATAGCCATGTTATGTTGTACACGGTATCCGCGATTTACCTGGATATTACCCTGATCATCAACCCATGTGATTTTGAATTTGATAATTCTTTCAGGCTCCAGTATTCTCTCTACGATAGCATATTTATCGTATTTTGGATTCTCGTTCACGAAATCTACAATAGTTTCAAGAACTTCTTTGGCTGCCTGTATATATAAGGGTTGAGCCGGGTTTTTTGCCTCGAGGTCGGCAATTAATTTTTTGAGGTCCATTTTTTTAATTTTAAGTTGTTTTATAAAATTTTCCTGTTGAATCAGTGGTGCAAAAATAGAATTAATATTTGAAATAAAACTTCCTTTTTGCAAAATAATTTGAGGAATTTTACCGGTTAAAAAGTACGTGTTCAATCGTGTTCCAAAGGGCTTCGGCCGTCCTGTCCCAACTATACTTTTTTCCTTGGCTAACACCCTTATTAATAAGATCTTTACGCAATTCCGGGTGATTGATTAGCGAACTCATGGCGCGGGAAATTTCTTCAGGTTGGTATGGGTCGACCAGCAGGGCCGCTTCCCCTGCAATTTCGGGCATCGAAGTAATCGTCGAAGTTATGACTGCGGTTTCAGCTTTAAAGGCTTCCAGGATCGGGATTCCGAATCCTTCGAAAAGTGACGGGTATACCAACCCGGTGGCAGCGGCCATCAGCAGGGCGAGTTCTTCTACGGGCTTCCTGCCCAGAAATATGACGTCATTTTGATATTTCATATTCCGGAAGCTCTCTTCAATATCGCCTTTCCACCATTTTTTTTCTCCTACCACCACTAATTTTGTCCCGGTATTGTCCGTGCTTTTAAAGTGATCGAACGCCCGGAAGATATTGTCCAGGTTTTTTCTCTTATGGATCAGGCCTACAAATAAAAAATAGGGATTATTTTCCGCATATTGAGAGCGGATCTCCTTTTTCCTTTCTTCGCTACACGGTTTGAACAGGTCATTGGCTCCGTTATAAACCACGTCGATAATCTCCGGGGAAACACGGTATAATTGATGGATATCAGTTTTGGTAAATTCCGACACGGTCGCGATGCGTTGTGACGATTGTGCGAACCGGTGGAAGAAGTGTTTATAATATGCCATTACGGACGGCTTGATGAATTCGGGATGATGTTCGAAATTCAGGTCATGGATCACATTGACCGTTTTGATACCGCTGTGGAGAGGTATCCATCCGTCCGGAGAAAGAAAAAGGTCGGGTTTTATTTTTTTTAGTACGGAAGGAACGCCATATTCGAAATAAATATACCATAAAACAGGATGGCGGGCCGGCGGAGAAGCCACTACCGGCGTGACGTTATCGCTAAAGATAAATTCATCGGAAAAAGGCCTGTCGAAAATGAAATAAAACTGGTGTTCAGGATGATTCCGTGTTATACGTTTCAGACTTTCGTAGGTAAACCAGCCGATTCCCTCTAATTTGCCGGGAAGTAGTAAACGGGTATTGACCGCTATTTTCATGCTTCAGGAATTGGGGAATGAAATGCTTTATACGTCGCTGAATCGGATGTCCTTAATGTTCAGCTGAAGTGATACGGTATTATTCCAGCTATTTTCTTCAACATGGTAGAGAATGTCAAAATCATTGATAGCGGTGATTTTGCTGAAATGTAATTTCATATCCAGTTGATCGATGGATTCAATGCCTAAATATTTTAAGAAATCGGGATTGTTCTGGTATTTTTCTTTACACAGGGTTTTGACGTGTTCTTTAATGTTGAACCCGATGGCGTCAATAGGTTGCACAGGCTTATCGCGATAGAGCACCCGCATCTTCAGGTGTTTTTCACCCACGATCTTCCCGAAGCCCTCTTCAACTACTCTTTTGGATAAGAATATCGGAGCCATATTACCGGGACCGAAGGGAGCGAATTTTTTAAGGTTGCGAAGGAATCCCGGCGTGATTTCGCTTAAGTCCAGTTCCATGTCTACTTCGATCTCCGGAACAAAAGCATCCTCTTCCAGGTGTTCATCTACAAATTGTTCGAAACGGTCCATAAAAGCTTCGAGATTCTCCTCTTTCATGGATAATCCGGCGGCAAATTTATGCCCTCCGAAATGTTCCAGCAGGTCTGAACAGGCATCTATGCCGTTATAAATATCAAACTCTTTCACGGAACGCGCCGAGCCGGTAATAAGCCCGTCGGGCGATTTGGTCATGATAATCGTGGGACGGTAAAATTCTTCCACCAGCCGGGAAGCCACAATTCCGATGATCCCTTTATTCCAGTCGGGATTATAGAGTATGATGCTCTTTTTATGTGGTGCGGCGTCAAGGTCCAAAACCATGTTGATAGCTTCGAATGTAGCCTTTTTATCCAGCTCGCGCCGGGCATCATTCTGATCATTGATGTTTTTCCCGATATCCATCGATTTATCCTCGTCTTCGCAAACCAGCAACTTCACCGACTCCCGTCCTGTCTTGACTCTTCCGGCAGCATTGATCCTGGGACCGACATAGAAAACCAGATCGGAAATCGAAATGACCCGACTGAAAATAGTCTCTTCTCTGGGCGGGTAATGGATCTTGATCCCGGATTGCTCGATAATGGATTTTATGCCCATACGGGGAAAACGGTTGATAATGATCAATCCGAAATAAGCCAATATCCTGTTCTCGCCGGTAATCGCGACAATATCGGATGCGATACTGATCGCGACAAGGTCTATTTTGGAGAGCCAGATCTGGTCGGGAAGATTGAATTTCTTGCAATATCCCTGGATCAGTTTGAATCCTACACCGCAACCCGATAATTCTTTATACGGATAGTTGCAACCGTTGCATTTGGGATCCAGAATGGCTACGGCGTTGGGAAGCGTATCCCCTGCCAGGTGGTGGTCGCCGATGATCACATCGATTCCGTAACTGTTGGCCAGATCGATCTTGTCGTTGGCCTTAATACCGCAATCTAAAGTGATGAGCAATTGGAAATTGTTATCACGACAATAGTGGATCCCTTTTTCGGAGATCCCGTATCCTTCCGAATAACGGTCCGGGATATAATATTCGATATAATCCTGGTAATTGGGGCCGATTATCTCGCTTAGAAAAGAATAAACAAGGGCTACGGCAGAGGTTCCGTCCACATCATAATCACCGTAAATCAATATTTTCTCGTTATTGATTATAGCTTTGGACAGCCTATCGACGGCTTTATCCATATCTTTCATGAGGAACGGGTCGTGGAGTTTGGAGATGTCCGGATTAAAAAATTCTTCCGCTTCTTCCGCGGTGGAGATGCCCCTGTTGAGTAAAAGGGCGGACAAAGGCTTTTCGATCGACAGTTGTTCGCTGAGTTTTTCAATGTCGGTAGCATTGGGTTGTTCTCTGATAATCCATCGTTTCTCCATAAAGTAGTATATAGTTTTGCAAAATTACATTTTATTTTTGATAACTCCAACTCTTTTTTCAAAAAGGGAAGGAAACAAAATCGTAATTCCGGTTAAATTTTTTTACGGAGATATTTTCTGTATCGCTTTGAAAAACAGATGCTTCGGATGTTATGAGGAAAGAGAAGGTTATAGATACAGGCCGGAGCCTCATATTCTCAGTTTCTTTTCAATATCGTCGATGTATTGTTTCATTTTTTTGTCGGTCTCATAAAGGTTGACCATGGTACGGCAGGCGTGAAGCACGGTAGCGTGGTGTTTATTGCCGCAATGGGTTCCAATCGTGGATAAAGGAAGTTTGGTGTATTTCTTGGCAAAATACATGCTCAACTGGCGCGCCTGTGCAACTTCCCTTTTCCGGGTTTTGGCGTTGATGCTGTCCGGGGGGATATTGAAATAATCGCATACTACTTTCTGGATATACTCGATCGAAATTTCCTTGGCGGTGCTTTTCACATATTTATCCACCATTTCTTTAGCCAGTTCCACAGTGATTTCTTTTTTATTCAGTGAAGCCTGCGCCAGGATCGCGATCATGGCACCTTCCAGTTCACGTACGTTGGAGGTTACCCGTAAAGCCAGATAGTCGATCACCTCTTCCGGGAACTCGATACCGTTATTTTCCAGTTTCTTTTTTAATATGGCGATCCGGGTTTCCAGGTCGGGTATCTGCAGATCGGCCGTTAATCCCCATTTAAAACGGGAAAGCAGACGGGCTTCGAAACCTGAAATTTCCACGGGAGATTTATCGGAGGTGAGGATAATCTGTTTCCCTTTGAGATAAAGATGGTTGAAGATGTGGAAGAAGGCTTCCTGTGTTTTCACTTTTCCCCCTGCCAGATATTGAATATCGTCAATGATCAGTACGTCCACGGCCTGATAAAAATAGATGAAATCGTTAATATTGCCGTTCTTTACAGCCTCCATGAACTGCTGGTAAAAAAGATCTGAGTTGACGTATAAAACGGTTTTTTCGGGGAAATTGATCTTGGTCTGGATGCCGATGGCATGTGCCAGGTGCGTTTTTCCCAAACCTACATCCGAATAGACGAAAAAGGGATTGAAAGCCGTTTGACCGGGCGCTTTGGCGATGGCCCAGCCGGCGGCGCGAGCCAACCGGTTGCAGTCGCCTTCCACGTAATTATCGAAATTAAAAGCATCGATGAGGTTGGAAGGGATTTTATATTTTTTGAGGCCGGGCAGAACAAAGGGGTCCGGTATTTCTTTATTGGGAAGATTATAAACGTCTATGGGTGTTTTTACAGCGGGATTGGAAGTGGCAGGTTTATGGTGGGAGGGCAGGGTGATGGTTTTGGTATTGTTCATATCATTCTGTTTTTCCATCACGACCCGGTATTGTAATTTCCCGTTTGAACCTAATTCTTTTTTAATGACTTTTTTTAACAGGTTGATATAGTGCTCTTCTAACCATTCGTAATAGAGATGACTGGGTAATTGTATGATTAAAGTGCTGTTTTCCAATTTAATAGGCATAATGGGCTCGAACCATGTTTTGTAAGCATCTTCGGCTACATTATCCTTTATAACTGCTAAGCAATTATTCCACAATTCGTTATGGTCACACGTAATTTTATTCGTCATCCTTTGGAGTCCTTTCGTTCTGTAAAACTAATTAAATGAGTATTTTAGTAATTGTGAAAGTTTCCTTTTTTCACTTCACAAAAATGTATCAAAAAAAGTTAAGAAAAAAATTTATTCTCCCTTGATTATTAAAAATATTTGTACATAGAAGAATCATCGAATCCATAATTGTAAAATATAACTTATTTATAATCAAACCCCCATTGCCCAAAAGAACTTTTCTTAAATTTAATGTCTTATTTTTCAGAAAGTTAAAACCATGTGTTAATAAATCAGGTATAAAAGTGCCGTATCAATAAATAAAATATCCGTTAAGTTTATTTTTAGAATTTGAGAAATATTTCTATTTTTGTCCTTTCAAATAGCATGTTATGAATGGCGATCCGGTTTTATATAAATTATTGGAAGAATTGGGCATTGTTTACGAGTATGTCGAACATCCTCCTGCGCCGACTGTAGCCATTGCCAAACAGTATTGGGCGGGATATGAGGCACAGCATTGTAAAAATCTTTTTTTCCGGAACCATAAAGGTAATCGTCATTATTTAGTTATCCTGGATTGCGACCGAGATATGAACATCCGTGATATTGAACAGCAACTGCACCAGGGTAAGTTGAGTTTTGCATCGGAAGCGAGACTGATGAAGTATCTGGGTGTATTGCCCGGATCCGTGACTCCTTTGGGGCTTATCAATGATAAGGAGAAACATGTAAGTCTCTTTATCGATGATACTCTGCAACATGCGGAAAGATTAACCTTTCATCCCGGTGTGAACACTGCTTCCCTGATTATAAAACAGGATGATTTTATAAAATTTCTTGAACATTGTGGAAATCCCTATCAATGGATGAAGTTGTATTAGTGATTTTCCGTACCGTAACCTTTTTCCTGTAATATTTTTTCCAAAAGGGCTAATCCCTCGTCTTCCGGGATAATTGCGGAGATCCGGTTCTTGCCCTCATAAACCGCTACATTATTATTCGTGGCGCCCACAATTCCGTAATCGGCGTCAGCCATTTCTCCCGGACCGTTAACGATGCAGCCCATGACCCCCAGTTTCAAATCCGGGTAAGTCCCGAACCGCTTTTTAACCTTATCCACGATCCTCTCTATATTAAATTGTGTCCGGCCACATGTGGGACAGGAAATGATTTCCGTCCTGCTCATTTTAATCCGGCATGCCTGCAAAACGGCCAAAGCGAGTTCCCGGTTTTCTTCGGGAGAAAAACAGGGATTTTTGATGATCAGGTCCGTGATCTTTTGATGGTAATGTTCATAGCCGACAATAGCAGCCACCTCGACGATCCACAAGTCATATTCTTTTTCCGGGTACGAGAAAGTTAAAATACCGTCCGGATCTACCGTATACCATTCCGGTTCTATTTTTTCCACAGCCTGTATTATGGCTCCGGCTACCGGAATTTCATTTTCCGGTTTTTCAGTAAGTGAGACCCGTATCGTATCACCGATCCCCATCAATAAAAGGGCACCGGTTCCGGCCGCGGATTTTACCCTGCCTTCAAGTCCGCTTCCCGCTTCCGTAACGCCGAGATGGATCGGATAAACTTTTCCTGCCTCTTCCATTTTACTGACCAGGAGCAGTGAGGCTTCCATCATCTGGGAAACCTGGCTGGCTTTCATGGAAAAAACCACATTATGGAAATCATAGTTGTCACAAATATGAACCCATTCCATGGCTGACATCACCATTCCTAAAGGTCCGTTCCCATACTTATTGATAATACGGTCGCATAATGAACCGTGGTTAACACCGATTCTGAGAGTCGTATTATGTTTTTTACATATCTCTAATAAAGGCCTGGCTTTGGAAGCCATCCTTTCCATGGAATCCAAGTATTCCTTTTCGGTCATTTCTCCTTCGTTGAATACCTTCTTATCCATGAAATTACCGGGATTAATCCTTACTTTATCCACAATAGCCGCCGCCGCTTCCGCAACTTTAGTACTGAAATGTACATCAGCGATAAGCGGGATGTCATATCCTTCCGTAATGAGGCTCTTTTTAATCTCTTTAAGCGCCTCCACCTCTTTCATGCCGGGAACGGTAACCCTTACCATATCCGCTCCGGCAGCCGCGATGCTTTTAATCTGGGATACGGTCGAAATGATATCGTTGGTCTGGGTATTGGTCATGGACTGTATCGCGACGGGATGGTTATCTCCCAGGAAAACTTTCCCGACAGGCACGATATTGGATTTTCTACGGATTATTTTCATCATGATATAGATGCAAAAATAATAAAACAAATCCAATGCCAGAGTAGTTGCGGCAAACAATACAGGCTTATTAATTGTCTCATTATTTCACGTATATTTGCTATTAAATTCGATATATAAGATGAAAACGGATAACTCACCTGCTACACAACAGGATGCTCAGGAGGCGGAAAACAGGATCCGCCAGCTAACGGATCAGATCAACCATCATAATTACCAATATTATATATTAGATAGTCCGGAAATAAGCGATTATGAATTTGACAAGCTTTTAGAGGAGCTGGGAGAATGGGAGAGTCAATTTCCCCAATATGCACTTCCGGATAGTCCCACACAGCGGGTAGGCGGGACGGTAACCAAACATTTCGATACCGTAAAACATCAATATCCGATGTTATCTCTGGCTAATACCTATTCTATGGAAGAATTGCAGGAATTTGACCGGCGGGTAAGGAGTTCGGTGAATGATCCCGTAGAATATGTATGTGAATTAAAGTATGACGGGGTTGCCATAAGCCTTATTTATGAAAACGGTTTGTTGAAACAGGCAGTGACCCGTGGCGACGGTATTCAGGGAGACGACGTAACGGCTAATGTGAAGACCATACGAAGCATACCTTTAAAATTATATGGTAATTTTCCTGAAAAGTTTGAAGTACGGGGAGAAATTCTCATGCCGCATCACCAATTTGAAAAATTGAACCGTGAGCGGGAAGAGATCGGGGAATCTCCTTTTGCCAATCCGCGTAATGCCGCGTCGGGAAGTATGAAATTGCAGGAATCTTCGGAAGTAGCGAAAAGAGGTCTCGACGCCCAACTTTATTATTTACTCGGGGATCATATTCCGGGAAAAACCCATTGGGAACGCATAGAACATCTTAAAGAATGGGGATTCAAACCTCCGAAAGCCATCCGGATCGCCCGTTCACTGGAGGAAGTATCCCGGTTTATTATGGAATGGGACGTCGAAAGGAAAAAATTACCTTTCGATATTGATGGTATCGTTTTAAAAGTCAATTCTTTGGCTCAACAGCAACAAATAGGTTATACGGCCAAAAACCCGCGTTGGGCCATTGCCTATAAATTTAAAGCCGAGCGGGTTTCCACACCTTTATTAAGTGTGGATTTTCAGGTCGGCAGGACCGGTATCATTACGCCGGTCGCCAATTTGAAACCGGTGCAGTTGGCCGGCACCGTGGTCAAAAGAGCTACCCTGAATAACCGTGATTTCATTGAGACTTTTGATATTCATTACCATGATTATCTTCTGGTGGAGAAGGGCGGGGAGATCATTCCGAAGATCGTGGGAATTGAAACGGATAAACGGGAACCTTCCTCACAAAAAGTCACCTTTATTTCCAATTGTCCGCAATGTCATTCCTTACTTATCCAGAATGAAGGAGAATCGGGTATTTACTGTCCCAATGAGTTGCATTGTCCTCCACAGATCCGCGGTAAGCTGGAGCATTTTATCGCCAGGAGGGCGATGAACATAGATTCATTGGGTGAAGGTAAGATAGAAATGTTATATGAAAACGGACTGGTACGGAATATCGCTGATTTTTATGAGCTTACTTATGATAGTCTGATCGGTCTGGAGAAGAAATTTCCCGACGAAGATGGTAAGTCCGGACGGGTGATCAGTTTCAGGGAAAAGACCGTGCAAAATATTCTGTCGGGCATTGAAAAATCGAAACAGGTTCCTTTCGAGAGAGTATTATTTGCCCTGGGAATACGTTTTGTAGGTGAAACAACGGCCAAGAAATTAGCGAGACATTTTGGTAACATCGAAGTCCTTTCAACAGCTTCCAAAGAAGAATTATTACAGGTTGGAGATGTGGGCGACAGGGTCGCGGACAGTATCATTCATTTTTTTAATCAGCCGGAGAACCTGGAGATCTTATTGAGACTTAGAAATGCCGGCCTACAGTTTGAATCCGATTATGAAGCCGATCAGCTTGGAGATTCGCTTAAAGATAAGGTAATCGTAGTGAGCGGGATTTTTTCCGTTCCCCGGGATGATATTAAAGCGCAGGTTGAACAACATGGAGGCAAACTGGCTTCTTCAATTTCCAAAAATACTACATTTGTACTGGCCGGGGAGAAAATTGGCCCCGAAAAGAAATTGAAAGCGGAAAAATTAGGTATCCCTTTAATTAGTGAAGAAGAATTCCGTAAAATGATCGGTTAGACTTCTTCACATGTACAGAGGACGGCCCTGCAGGGAGAGCCGTCCAATCCGCCTAACTTAAGAGGTGCCGCGAAAAGATAATAATTACCCTCCGGCACTTCTCTTAAAATGACTCCTTCCAAAATCACGATTTCATTATTTAAAAGGATCATATGAACTTCGGCGGAATCGTTTTCCGATCCCACCGTTTGTTTTTCGGTTCCCACCAGTTTAATTCCCTGATTTACCAATTCCTGTGCTGCTTCCGGTGAAAGTATCCCGTTTCCTTTGAAAAGTACACGTGTTACTTTTTTGAGGCCTAAAGACCTGATATCGTCAGGTGTGATCTGCCCGTTAATTTCGACTACCGTCGCGGATCCGATACATTTTTCCAATTCTACCTGATCGATCGTCTTACCA
The DNA here is from genome assembly GCA_937949745.1 of uncultured Bacteroidales bacterium. Classification (GTDB taxonomy): domain Bacteria; phylum Bacteroidota; class Bacteroidia; order Bacteroidales; family WCHB1-69; genus JAGVVH01. The sequence goes on from CALECM010000052.1 coordinate 25,776, forward strand.
TCAGCAACAAAATGGGACGGGGCATCCATATGGGTGGCGTTATGCGCACACATATTCAGCATCGTCAGATTACATTTGTCGCCGTTGTTAATGGAAAGAACTCTTTCGTAAGAAGGAGCAGGATCCCCGGGGAAAACTTTCCCGGAGAATAATTCTTGCGTAATATCATAAATCATAATGTGGGACTTGGAATTTAAATAAGGTTACGAATCCATATTTTCATCATCGTCATACAGATTGTTCAACTCAAAAGATATACTGTCATATTCTTTTTTAAGTTCTTCCAAAACTTCTTCCGGGGTATCCTCAGGGATGTTGTTTAATTGGATTTGTGCGATTTCAAGTTCTTTTTCTAATTCTTCTCTCCGGCTCATAATAATGTGTGTTAAATTAATATTAGTAATGGGTTAACAAAAATTTTATGTTAAAGTTTGGATTAACTCGTAATCTTATTCAACCAGTGCATGGCGGATTTAATGGATGGTACCTTATGAATCGTGAGTACCAGTTTATGATTGATCTCTTTGATCTGTACCTGAGGGTGGTTTTTCTGCATAAATTCCAGTATGCGGTTAAAAAGTTCCGATTGATAGAAAGGGGAATTAACGTTTGCTGTGAAATATCCGGTAAAATTCCCTTTCTTCAGGACGATCTTTTCAAAGAAAAGTTCCCCGGCTTTTTGCCTTAAAGGAACGGTTTGTAATAACTCTTCGGTTTGCGGAGGCAATTTTCCAAACATGTCGACCAGTTTATTCCTGAATTTTTCCAGGTCCTGCTCATTTCTTATCCCATCCAGTTCTTTGTATAAACTCATGCGTTCACTCACACTACTTACATATTCCGTCGGTAGCATAACACCCAGGTCGGTTTCCAGTATGCATTCCCGTTTCACGAGAGCGGAGTTATCGGCCATTGTAAAGGAATCGAAATCTTTTTCCTGTAATTCCATAATGGCTTCGTTTAGTATCTTCTGGTACATATCGAATCCTATTTCCGATATAAAGCCGCTTTGTTCCGCACCTAAAATATCTCCTGCGCCTCGGATATCGAGGTCACGCATGGCGATCTGGAAGCCGCTGCCCAATTCAGAATACTCTTCGATCGCTTTTAACCGTTTCCGGGCCTGTTCGTTCAGTTCTTCGAAAGAACGGATTAACAGATAACAGAAAGCCTTTTTATTATTCCTTCCTACCCGGCCGCGAAGCTGGTGGAGTACATTGAGTGCGAAATTCTGGGCATCGTTGATGATCATGGTATTGGCATTGGTAATATCCAGACCGGATTCCACAATGGTAGTCGCGACCAGTACATCATAATCGCCTTCGATAAATCCCAACATGATTTTTTCCAGCTTTTCACCTTCCATCTGGCCGTGACCGATGGCGATACGGGCTTCCGGAACCAGCCTTTGTACCAATCCCGCTACTTCCTGAATATTCTGGATCTTATTATGGACAATAAAAACCTGTCCGCCACGGCTTATTTCATAAGAGACGGCATCCCTGATCAGTTCCTCATTAAAAACGTGCACTTCCGTCTGGATAGGATACCGGTTGGGTGGAGGCATACTGATCACGGATATATCACGGGCGCCCATTAAAGAAAATTGCAGCGTACGCGGGATAGGCGTTGCCGAAAGGGTAAGCGTATCTACGGTAGCTTTAAATTCTCGCAATTTTTCTTTGGCTGCCACGCCGAATTTTTGTTCTTCGTCAACGATCAGCAATCCCAGGTCTTTAAATTCCACATCTTTACTTAATAACCGGTGGGTGCCGATCAGGATATCTATTTTTCCTTCTTTTAATTTTTGTAATGTTTCTTTTACCTGTTTGGGAGATTTAAACCGGTTCACGTAATCCACCGTACAAGGCATTCCCGCCAAACGTTCGGAAAAAGTAGTATAGTGTTGCAGGGCCAGTACGGTAGTCGGCACGAGTACCGCCACCTGTTTACTATCGTTTACCGCTTTAAATGCCGCCCTTATCGCAATTTCGGTTTTACCGAATCCCACATCTCCGCATATAAGCCTGTCCATAGGATGTTCCGATTCCATATCGGCCTTCACTTCCGTAAGGGATTTGATTTGGTCGGCGGTATCTTCATAAATAAAAGAGGCTTCCAGTTCAGTCTGTAAATAAGTATCCGGCGCGTAAGCAAAACCTTTCCGGGCTTTACGTTTAGCGTAAAGTTTAATAAGGTCTATCGCGATCTCCTTGACCCTTTTTTTGGTCTTTTCCTTAAGCCTTTCCCAGGTTCCGGAACCGATACGGTGGAGCGAAGGAGGTGTCCCGTCTTTCCCGACATATTTAGAGATCTTATGCAAAGAATGAATGCTGATATAAAGCGCATCCCCTTCTTTATATTCCAGTTTGATGGCTTCCTGTTCCTTTCCGCCCACTTCTAATTTTTCCAGTCCCCGGTAAATACCTACGCCATGGTCTATGTGTACTACATAATCTCCGGGTTGAAGGTCATAAATTTCTTTCAGGGTGAACTGCTCGCTTTTTTTGTAGCGGTCACGGATGGAGAAACGCTGGTATTTTTCAAAAAACTGGTGGTCGGTATATACGCATACTTTCCCTTTTTCATCCCTGAATCCTTCATGAAGTACAAACGGTAAAGGAATAAAAAGGTCGGTGGCTGTATATGTAGATTCGTTCTTAACATTATAGGTTACGAGCAAATCGGTCATGATTTTTTCCATCCTGTTGAGCTGGTTCTCATTATCAGAAAGGAAAAATGTTTTATAACCTCTGGAATAATTGTCGATCCATTCATCCAGAAGCATCTCGAAGTTTTTGGAAAGCGCATGTTGCGGTGTAATTCCAAAATCCAGTTCGAGGTCATGGTTTTGGAGAACTGAAGAGTTTAGTTCAATGACGAAACTTCCGGCAACAGTCCTCAGAAAGTCACTTTGGTTAATGTAGAGTTCTGCGGGCTGGCTATGGGCAAGAGGGGAGGATTGTACGGTTAAATACTCCTCTTCCGCTTTTTTAAAATTGCCTTCAATCTGCGCTCCGATATCTTCAATTCTCATTAACCAGTATACAGGCTCACCCTGAAGGAAATCGAAGAAGGAAACCCTTTCTTCTCTTATCTCCGTATGAGCAAGCATAGGCATGATATTTAATTGGTCGGTTTCCCGTATCGATAATTGTGTTCCGGCATCAAAAAGCCGGATAGATTCTATCTTATCTCCCGATAATTCTATCCGGTAAGGATTCTCTTCGGAGTAGGAAAAGATATCGAATATACCGCCCCTCCAGGCAAACTGGCCGGGTTCGAATACGAATTCTTCCTGCCTGTACTGGTATTCATAAAGGAATTCCAGAAATATATCGATCGGAAGCAGCTCTCCTTTCTTTACAGTGAAAGAATTTTGTTTCAGGTAACGAGGAGAGATAATTTTCTCCGAAAGTGCTTCCGGATAACTTACCACGATATATTTTTCGTCACTATGGATAAGCTTATTGATAATTTCCGAGCGTAATTTTATGTTGGCATTGTCGACTTCTTCGATCTTATAGGCTCTCCTGTAAGATGAAGGAAAATAGTGAACTCTTTTATTCTCCAATGATTTATCCCGGTCATCTAAAAGCAATTCAAGGTCCTGGTACAAAAATGCCGCGGATTCCCTGTCAGGGAGCACAAAAAGATGGTGTTGGGATATGTCACGCAATACGGAAGTAGCCAGTAAAGGCAATGAAGAACCCGCCAAACCTTTTAAAGCCGCTTTTCCCTGTGACTTTTGTTGATTCAGGTATTGTAAAAAAACTTCCTTTTGCGGAGGATTAAACGCAACAAATAAATCGTCCAATGACATCCACTATTTTTTAGTTGGGCAAAAATAATGAAAAAAATGAGGTAAAAAAAGACAAAATGTACAAAAGAGTATAAAAAAGATTTGCAGTAGTACACGACTTCTGCAAATCTTTTTCCTTACGCAGATGCTTCATCCAGAAAAGAATAGATAGAATGGTCGAACTGTTCGTGCGCGTAGTTCAGATCGATCGTCACTTTCTTTTTCCGGGACGAAGGAAATTCGTACATGGCATTGGTCATTATTTTTTCAACAATAGACCGTAGTCCGCGGGCACCCAGTTTTAATTCCACAGCCTTTTCCACGATATAATCAAGAGCTTCCGGTGTAAATTCCAGTTTGATACCATCTATTTCGAATAACCTTATATACTGTTTTATAAGAGCATTTTTGGGTTCGAGTAATATACACCGGAGGGCTGTTTTGTCAAGTTTATCCATATACGTGATCACCGGGAACCTTCCGCAAAGCTCGGGAATAAGTCCGAAAGTCTTAAGATCCTGAGTGGTGATGTACTGTAACATATTGGATTTGTCGATCTGCCGGTTCTTTTTATTATATCCGATCACATTGGTATTCATTCTTTCCCCGATGATCTTGTCGATGTTATTAAAAGCACCGCTGGCGATAAAAAGAATGTTTTGGGTATTGACTTCTATAAATTTCTGTTCCGGATGTTTCCTTCCTCCCTGCGGAGGCACATTTACCGTTGAACCTTCCAGTAATTTAAGTAAAGCCTGTTGTACTCCTTCGCCTGATACGTCACGGGTGATAGAGGGATTATCGGCTCCCTTACGGGCCACTTTGTCAATCTCATCGATGAATACAATCCCTTTTTCCGCCATTTTTACATCATAGTCAGCGGCCTGCAGGAGACGCGTGAGGATGCTTTCCACATCTTCTCCCACGTAACCGGCTTCCGTGAAGACAGTCGCATCGGCTATACAGAACGGTACATTCAGGAATTTCGCGATTGTTCTGGCCATAAGGGTTTTACCGGTTCCGGTTTCACCTACCAGAATAATATTTGATTTTTCGATTTCCACGTCATCCTGATTCTTTGGAGGGTTCTGGATTCTCTTATAGTGGTTATAAACCGCCACTGAGATCACTTTTTTTGCTTCGTCCTGACCGATAACATATTGGTCAAGATAAGATTTTATCTCCTGCGGTTTATGTAGTTTAAGTTCAGTATCCGGTAGTTTTCTTCCTTTCTGCTCGTATTTTTCAGCCAATATATCTTTTACGGCATCCGCGCATATTTCACAGATAGCACCGTTCACTCCATGAATCAGATATTCATAAGAAGGGTATTGTTGGCCGCAGAAATTACAGGTATTCTTTTCAGATTTACTTTTTGCCATGTTTTGAATTGTCGTTTTTCAAAACTTCATCTATCATACCGTATTCTTTGGCTTCCTGTGCGATCATCCAGTAATTGCGGTCACTGTCTTCCCAAATCTTTTCATAGCTGTTTCCGCTATGGTGGGCAATGATTTCGTACAATTCTTTTTTAAGTTTCTGGATTTCCATGGCTTCGATCTCAATATCGGAAGCTTGTCCCTGTGTTCCGCCCATCGGCTGATGGATCATCACACGTGCATGGGGTAACGCAAAACGTTTTCCGTGTGCACCCGCACAAAGCAGGACAGCGCCCATGGAAGCCGCCATTCCGGTACAGATCGTGGAAACGTCCGGTTTTAAATATTGCATGGTATCATAAATACCCAGTCCCGCGTATACACTGCCTCCCGGAGTATTCAGATAGATCTGGATATCTCTTTCGGCATCCTGGGATTCGAGGAACAGTAATTGCGCCTGGATAATATTGGCAACATCGTCATAGATAGGAACACCCAAAAAGATGATCCTGTCTTTCATTAATCTGGAAAAAACGTCCAGCTGTGTGATATTCATCGGACGTTCTTCAATAATATAAGGGGTTATATAATCATTTTGGATCTGGGAGTATTTATCAAATGCCAGTCCATTGATTCCACGGTGTTTAACCGCGTACTTTCTAAATTCATTTGTATTCATATCATTCTTGTTTTTTGGTCGTTTTTTTGGCAGCAGGTTTTTTCTTAGGTTCTGCTTCTGCATCCGGATCTTTTTTTGCCGCTTTTGCCGGTTTTGTTTCATCCGGATTTTTGGCTTTG
>CALECM010000053.1 GCA_937949745.1 uncultured Bacteroidales bacterium
CGGATTTACAACCAGGTTCAGCCGTACTGCGCTATCGCAATCATGAATGGTTTTGAGAGTGGTATCGAAGACCGTAGTTTCCGTGAATTCTTTTCCAAGGAATGAGAATACATTACCTTCACAGATATTCTCATTGATAATGGTTATGTTGTTATGAGCTTCATTATAAACCGGATTAACGGTCAGCGTGAGAATAATTACACTGTCGCAGTCATTAGCGGCCGTAAGGGTTTCTTCAAATGTATAGATACCGGGTATATCGGTCGGAAGTTCTTCCCCTCCGAAAACAATAATTTCATCCTGGCAAACAGAAGCTTCCAAAGGTGTAACATAAGTATCCTGTTTTTTAAGGTCCAATACCACAAGACTGTCGCATCCGTTTACGGTTATGATCGTGGTATCGTAAATACCGGGTTCGGTTAATACCTGATCAAAGAAATTATAGGAAGCGATTTCACAAATGATAGCACGGATCGTATCCGGAGCATAAGTCGGGAAAACATTCAGCGTTAACGTTACAATACTGTCACACTGATTGTCGCTTTCAAGATGGAGAGTCTCCGTTTTCACACCCGGTGTTTCGATAGAAATAGTAAAGCCGTTTTTCTCATATACGCTTCCCGGAGTACTATTTTGGCAAATCTCGTCGGTTAACGGCGTATTTTTCGATTCATTTACGGTAAGATGAACCGTAACGGTGCTGTCACAATCAGAAGTATTGGTAAAAGTGCGGGTAATAATTCCATTTTCAGTGAAAATCTCCCCGTTCCATTCATAGCGGTCGCAGACTACAATATTGGTATCCCTTTCTTGGGAATGATTAACGGTCAGGTTAATGATAACGGTGCTATCGCAGCCATTTGCAATAGTGTAATTCCATGTAATCTCTTCCGATTCTTTATAAATCCTTCCATCCCAAACCAGAGAATCGCAAACGGTAGTATCCATTTCTACAGTATAGTTGGGATACAGGGTCAGATTAACCAGGATAATGCTGTCGCAACCGTTTTGAGCCGCTTCAGGAAGTGTAATCTTATGAATACCGTTCTCAGTGAAAATTTCTCCGTTAAATTCGAAAACATTTCCGCATACATTAGTGTCGAGGGTTGTTTCAACAGGTTGCAAGATAGTGAGGAAAAGAGTAAAAGTACTGTCGCACACTCCTTCTTTCTTGATGGTATCCCTGTAGGTCCCTGATTCATAATATGTGTTGTTATGCCAGAAGAAGGAAACACAGGCTGCCACAACAGTATCTTTGTGGGATCCGGGATGTATGCTGATGGTGATCTCTTCCTTTTCACTTTCACAGTTAGTGGCGGTATTTATTGTGGAAATAAAATACGTATAAGTATCGTCAACGGCAAGTTCGGGAGTGGTCATGGTATTGGCTGTAGTAATGAATTCCATGCCTTCATTATACCAGTTGATCGTATTTCCATTGGTGCCTATTTCAGGAATGAGTTCATAGGAACCTTCTCCACAGAAATCGGTTACGGCCAGCGAAGGTTTTTCAGGTATAGGATAAATACTTCCCGTGATTGCAACTCGGGGGCTTGAACAATTGGTTTCGGCATTGTATGAACTTACATATAACTGGGTCGTTTGTGTCACGGTATAAGTTGTTCCGGTATGTAATATGGTAGAAGTGGTCTCGTCGGCGTACCAACGGCAGGTAGTGGCAAATTCGCCGGGTATCGCTTCCAATTCCAGTTCTCCCTCACCGCAAAGTATTTCGGATGTTACGACAGGTTGTGCCGGTACCGGAAAAACGGTAGCTGTAATCGGAATTCTGGTGCTTTTACATTGGGCCGAGGTATTGAGTCCGGCAACATAAAAAGTAGTAGTGTGTTCAATAGTGGTTTGATATTGGTTCCCGGTATGAATGATTTGATCTCCGGTTTCGGTTTCGTACCAGATCGTGGCATCGGCGTTGGTTCCCAACCTTACTGCCAGTGTTACGGTAGCTCCGCCACATGAGGTAGGCTCATTCTGGATAATGGGAGTTCCGGGTACAGCAATCGGATTTATCGTAAGGTTAATAGTACTGTCGCATCCGTTAGAGGCACTTAATATAACCTGGTGTACGCCTGCTGCATAATATTCTCCGTTATATAAATATGGTAATTCATTCTCGCAAACATCCACACTCAGATCATTGATATAACTTTCTTTTACAAAAAGTTCAAGGGAATTAATGCTGTCGCATCCCAGGATATTTCCATCTTTAACGGTATCCCGAATAGTGTAGAGTTGTGAGATATTAAGTTCTTCGGCAGGGATATCGAAACCATGTTTCTGATAATTTTCTCCTTTACAAATAGTATCCTGGATAGTGAAATAGGATGATCTGTTGATGGTAAGGTGAAGAGTTACGATACTGTCACAACCGAAAACGGAAGTTAAGGTTTGAGTATAATCATTAGTTTCCGTGTAAATCTCCCCATTCCATTCATATTCATCACACGCGGTTATCTCCTCTTCAGTATTGTGTATAATACCAATGGTTGTGGTAAAAGCAGTTTTTCCGCTTTCACATTGGGTTTCGGTGTTAAGAGAGGAAACATAATATTGGGTTACACGAGGCTCAGTTGTGGTAAAAGCAGAAGATTCCTGAATAAAAGCTTCTTCTTCATTAAACCATCTGTAAGTAATATTTTCAATTACATCGGGAGTTATCTCAATTGTTCCTGTTTCACATTCCAGTACATCGGCAACTTCAGGTTCAGCGGGAAGAGGGTTGACATTAACCCTTACTTCAATTTTATCACTTTCACAACCGGTAGTTTCATTATAGGTGGCTGCAAAGAAACCTGTTGAATTTTCAACGGAAATTTCGAAAATATTTCCCGTATATAAAGGTTCGGTATTTTCGGATGAGGAATACCAACGGACAATGGTTCCGTTTTCTCCCGGTGTAGCTTCTATAGTTACGGGACCGCTACCGCATCTCGTCTGGTCTGTGGCAGTAGGATTTCCCGGAATCGGATTGATGATAGCTTGGATTTCGGTTCTGCTGCTTTCACATCCTCCGGCCTCATTATATGAAGAAACCCAATAAGTAGTATTTTGTGAAACAGATCCGGTCGTAAAAGAATTACCTGTATGGAAAGGATCTGTTGCGGTTTCGCTGTCGTACCAACGCACAATGGCATTTTCCGGATTAGGTTCGGCAGTCAGCATTACTTCTCCCGGTCCGCAATATGAACCATCCTGAACTATAGGTAATTGAGGAGTGGATTCATGAAAACGGATTATATAGGTTCTCGTCTCAATCTGGTTTGTTACAGTTATAGTAGCCACTGGGACTGTTTCATCTGCCTGTTCAATAGATAATGTTGCCTGAGCAGATTCAGTCCGGATAGTTTCAGAATTGATAGTTGGTATTGACATACCCGGACAAAGATAGAAATCATATTCGTTCCGATTTGGGTTAAATTCATTAAAAGGTACGGTATTTCCGTCTGCTAACAATTCAAGGTTGCTTAATCGTGTAGTATATATAAAATCGATGTCGTCGATCCAGACATAATCCTTGTCAGAACCTTTTCCTGGTTCCTTATTTGTCGTAAATGTTAATAAGAGATATGCGGGAATTCTACTTACATCATCATTGTATATAAAGGGGACAGTATATTCGTGCCATTGCTGATCTCCCTGAGGGAAATTCTTTTCAGCTTTAGCAACTACGTAATCAGATAATGAATTATCATTTTGCGGATCTGTGTAATCATGATTTGTATGAATAACAGCATGCATACGGGCATTTTGATTAATATCCGGAGCAGAGAATTTAGCCCAAAAACGTATAGAATCGGGCTTGCCGGTGAAAGTTTGACGAAGCTCAGGACCATTACTTAATAAAGTACGGTTATGATTAGCGGTATTTGCAGCAGTCGTACTTCCAATATTAATTTCACCGGTGGTTATAGTGCCGTTTGCAGGAATTTTAACTAATCCTAAATTCACAATAGTTGCAAATATTCTACAACTATATTGTCCATCTGAACCAGGCCGGATATCTGTTGAACGGGAATGGCGGGTTTTTTGGCCCGAGCTGCATCCTATAATCAATGTGCATTTTGATGAAGGAAATCCGTTCCAATGTGTAGGCTCATCATTGGCTCCATCACCATCCCAGAGTTCAAAACCGGGGTTGGGCAACTGGTATTGCCCGAAGAGGGCCAACTGACTGAATACTAAAAGAAACAATAAAATTTTTTTCATAATTGGTGTTTTATTTTATGGTTATATATCTCCAAATTTGAGTCGGCAAATATATGTCTTTTACTATTATCAACTTCGATCTTATGGATAATTATAATTAAGATACTTATTTTAAGTTGATTAAAAAAGTTAACAAAAGTTAATTGAATAAATAGACCACTATTTTAATGGCTAATTTGGATACTTTTTTGTTTGATTACAAGCTATTTCCATTAATTATTATTAATTATAAAATAATATTTTTTAAAAATTAAATTATAATGCTTTTGAATTGGTTATTTTGTTTAAATATATAGAGTTACGGAATGGTGTTATCTTGCATAAAAAAAGACTGCCGGGTGGCAGTCTTTGACAATATCATTAAACAGCGGATATTATTGTTTTACGAATTTCTTCGTTACGATACCTTCTTCACTCTGGAAATGTAATAAGTAAATGCCCGGAGCTAATCCTTCGATATTGATCCTCTTCCGGTTTTGGTCAGGATCGGCGATTACTTTAATTTCTTTTCCATATATATCATAAACAGAGATGGATTCCAATTTAAAACTGTTATCGGTTATCTCATATTCAATATAACGGAACGCAGGATTCGGGAAAATAGTGAGAGAAGAGGAGAGGTCATTTTCATGGATTCCGATAGTGTTGGTGGTGAATTCCTTAATCTCCGACCATTCGCTTTGTCCTGAGGTACAGATCGCTTTTATGTGCACCTGGTAATTGGTTTCCGGTGTTAAGGAAGTAATTTGATAGGATGTTTCACTGCAATTATTTGTACAGTTAATTCTAGTCCACGGCTGGTTACCGGTTTTGTATTCTAATATCCAGCCTGTCGCATTATCTTCCGTTGTCCAGGAAACGAGAGCGCTTTCCGGATAAGTCGTTACTTGCAGGTTCGTAGGCGCATTACATGGCCTGATCTTTTCAATAACCCTGACAGAATCTATGTGGAGGTCATTATCGGCATTGGCTGTCAGTGATTCTCCATAGAAAGCGATTTGAATATTCTTTCCCCGGAACCTGTCGAGCGGTATCTCAAACCTTTGCCCGGTATTCGGAATATCATTCATGACAAATCCTCCGCTTCCTGTATTATTCCACGTTCTTGAGATTGTATCGGCCGGATTTGCCATATCGGAAATGATCACCATGAAAACATCGTCCGCATTATTTTGCGAAACAGGGGGATTGGTGTTCCCGTGGTCGGTAAGGGCAACATTGAAATATAGCGTAGGCTCGGTGAGATCGGCGTGGATTTCAGGAGTAGTGAGCCAATAGTAACATTCCGTTCCCTGTAGGTTAAGTGTGGCGTGTGGCGTGGTGAGACCGTTATTCACAGTGTTTCTTCCCCAGCCTGATAGTGTTTCTTCCCAGGGAATACCATTGAAAATATCGGAAACTTTACCTTTATAGAGGCCCCAGCAATCGGGCGCGAAAGCGGTTCCGTCAAAGCCCTCATAAAATGGAGCCGGGTAAATGCTGCACGGAGTTTTAAAAGTGATGGTTTCACTCCAGTCGCTTTCGTCCACATTGTCAATACAATTCGTCCTGATCCGTATTTCATATTCGCTATTATCATCCAGACCATTCAACTCATACGGGTTTTCCGTAATCGAGGGTATGGAAGTCCATGTTGCGTTTCCGGTCTTCCTGTACTCGATACTCCAGTTATCATCATCGGAATTCCATGACAAAGTTGCATTGGTATCGGTGGTATTTATTACCTGGAAACTCTCAGGAGCTGTACACGGTGTCCAGTATTCGATAATGAAATCGTCAACATATACCGTACTGCTATAACTCTCATCCCCTGCCATGAGGGAAATATAACGTTTATCACCGGCATAATCCAACAGATTTACGGCGATACTTTCCCAGGTACTGGTTGCGGACGGTGTGACGGTTTTGATCAGTTCGAAAGTGGTGGGATCATTCGGATCTTCTGATACTCCGACATGTAAATTATAGGAGCTGGTTAATTTTCTTAATTTAAATTTTACACGGAGGGTATCCATATTTATATTTTCGCTTATACGGGGTGAAGAGGCCATCACAATATAAGGAGCATTTGCGTAGAAATACAAGCTTCCCGGTGTTGAATAATTAGTAGTGGTTATATATGGGTAAGCAGTGGAGCTGGTGTAATATCGGGTCCAGCATAAAGGAAAAATCGTCGAGCCCGTACCATATCCATCGAAATTTTCCATGTAAGGAAGTGTTTCAATGTCTCCGCACAGAGTTAAGAAAGTGCATACCAGTGACCATTCACTGCTTTCTGTTCCGCCTCCGCAATAAGATTTTACATAGAAATCATAATGTGTTGCCGGTGTGAGACCGCTTACTTCCAGATAATTCTGACTAACCACAGTAGGATTAACATCCACATTTGGGTTGAATCCCGTTGGGCCGTAAGCTACCGCCCATGTAGTGTTATCGGAAGAAGGCCAGGTAAGTTTGGCATGGGTCGTACCGATGTCTTCCACAGAAAGGTTGATCGGGAAGACACAGGATGGGGCATAATCGATTTTGAAATTATCGAGGTAAAAAGTATTGGATACATCACTGCCGGTTTTAACGGCAATATGTTTCCCGTTTCCCGTATAGGTAGTAAGAGGAATTGTAAAGCTGTTCCATGAGGTGGTTTTTGGCCTGACGGTCTCTATCAATTCGAATGTCGATTCATCCGCCGGATCTTCCATAATGCCTATATATAAATTATAAGCTAACGAACTCGCTTTCATGATGAAGGAAACCTGAAGCTGATTAAGAGGGACGTCGATTTCCTGGGTAGCTGCGATTTTATAAGTATTGGCACCGGTATATAAATAAAGGGCTCCGGGTGAACTAAAATAATTGTTTGTCACATACATATCGCTCGAATAATCGGTATTGGATAACCAACAATCAGGATAAGCCGCGGTTCCGGTTCCGTAATGATCGAATTTATCGATGAAAGGAATATCCATAAGAGGAGGACATGAAGTCCGGAACGTAATTTGGTCACTATAAATACTTGGGTCTGATCCATTACATGCAGTCCGTAATTTAAATACATATCCGGTAGAAGGATCCAATCCTGTTATGGTGTATGGGTTTTCGTTTATTTGAATCGGTTGAATGGTATCCAGATCTGTCCCTTCCACATCCAGGAGTAGTTCCCATCCTCCCATGTCAATGCCTTTCCAGGAAATAATCGCCGATTCGGAATTGATACCGGAAATAACAATGTCAACAGGAGGAACACATTCCGGCAGATAATTTATATGAAGATTGTCAATATAAATGGTATTGCTCCGGTTTTCATGCCGGCTATCGGATTTGAATGCGATAAATTTGCCCGTTCCTTCATACCGGTCGAAATAAACGGTTTTTTCTTCCCATGTTGAAGTTGCATTGGTCGTTAAAGTAATAAAAGGTTCAAATGAATTGATATCATAAGGATCCGTCATAATTCCTATGGTAATATTATTATTGGCTGTGGAATTCCTTAACTGGAAAGTCATTTGTAATTCATTAAGCGGTACCGCCAGTTCAGGAAGTGACGCGATTGCATAAGTTGTGGAAGTCGTGCTTAGATATAAACTTCCCGGAGTGGAATAATTCGTTGCATTGATATATATACTAGCCGCATTATCCGAAACATATTTATACCAACACGGAACAAAAACCGAAGTTCCTGTTCCATAATTATCAAAATTTTCAGTATAAGGAATATCGAACTGAGGACATAATGTAGTAAAATATTCTTTTTCAGACCAGTCGCTTCCGTTTCCGGCACAATTAGCTTTTACTTTAAATTCATACGAAGTATTGGTTTCCAGGGAGGTAAGGGTATATTGGTTGGTCGTAATATTGGATTCAATTGTCCAAAGATCCGCACCTGAGATCCGGTAAGCCAATTCCCAGTCAGACGAGTTATTATTGTTCCATACGATGGTAGCTTCATCGATTTTCAGATCTATTACCAACAAAGTGTCCGGAGCAAAACAGGTAGGAGTCCTGTCTATTTTAAAATCATCCACATAAATCGTATTGCTCGTACTATTTCCTACGTTGACTCCTTTTAAAGCCACATATCTTCCTATTCCGTTATAATTCCTCAGATCGATACTGAAATCCTGCCATGTACTGGTTTGGGAAGGCCTGATCGTAGTAATGGAATCAAAAGTAGCCGGATCCTGCGGATCTTTGATCATTCCTACCTGTAACCGGTTTGACAGGGTAGTATTTCTGGCCTTAAAAGAAATAGTCAATTCATGCAAATCAATATCACTGCCGATTTCAGGTGAAACAGCCATTACATAATATCCGGATCCGGAATAAATATATAACGAACCGGGAGATGAATAATTAGTGCTGGTGATATAGGGATAGGTGCTGGTTGCAGAACTGTAGTACCTGGTCCAGCAGGTGGGATAAGTTCCTGTTCCCGTGCCGTAAGAATCGAAACTTTCCAGATATGGTAAAGTAACGATAGGCGAACAAACGTTATTAAATGAAAATACCCGGGATTCCAGTGCGTTATCATCACATAAAGTCACGATCCTGATTGAATAATTTCCATTGGTCTGTAAATCATTTATTGTATGCGGGCTCGTGGCATTTTCGTAATAGGTCCAGCTATCTTCGTTATTTTCTTTTATTTTCAGGAGGTATGTTGCGCTGCTTTCCGTATCCCAGCTTATTGTTACAGAAGGTGCCTGGGCCATATCGATGGATATGCTGTCGATTCTGCTACAGTTTGGAATCGGATAAATGGTGAGGTCATCAAGATAAACGGTACTGTATACCGTACTGTCTCCCGATTTGAAAGCAATATATGAACCGTGGAGCGTATCGGGATAATTCTCTAATGATACATCGAACATTTCCCATGTACCGGTGGCGGAAGGTTTAACTGTTTTGATCGGGAAAAATGTTGTGTCATTGGCGGGATCACTCATAACACCTACGGTGAGGTTTGCGGCCGCTGTAGTTGTTCTCAACATGAAACTCGCCTGTAAGCTTTTTACCGGGATTTCCGGAGTAAGTGCAGGCATAATGGCATATGAGCGGGAAGTAGTGGTGGAATAAATATAAAGGGCTCCCGGAGCGGAAAAATTCGTAGTACTAATATACACGTTATTCGCGGTCGGGATGGTGTTGATTCTTTTCCAGCAGGGAAGATATGCAGTACTACCAGTTCCATAAGTATCGAAGTTTTCACTATAAGGTATTTCTGTTAATATACAGTCTGTCATAAACAGAACCTCATTACTCCATTCACTTTGGTCCGTATCATCGCAAATAGCTCTTATCTTTACCTGGTAATTAGTTCCCGGAAATAAATTGAGCAATGTCGTGGTTGTATCGGTAAATACTGTTTCCGTACTCCATTCTTCTTCATCTACGGTTTTGTACGCGATTTCCCATGATGATTCATCACCCACGGGTTGCCATGAAAAACCGGCATTTTCCGTTCCAATATTCTCTACCAAAAATGATGAAGGGGTAATACATGAAGGAACCAGGTCAATTAAAATATCGTCAAGGGTACAACTATAATAACTTCCCGTACTGTTGAACCATTGAAAGGCTATTTGCGCGTCATCCGGGATGTTTTGTGTCGAAGCCATGAAATATATTTTGTGGATCTGACCTGTGGTATTGGTGGGAATTGTAAAAAGCGAAACAAAAGTGGAATCATTATCCTCTTCTGTTACATAACCGAGATAAAGCGTTCCGTAAGTAACACTTTCCATCCTGGTCCAGAATTCAATATATAAATCGTTAATCGGAGTAGTAAATTTGGGAAGTATAGCGGTTGCTTTAGGTCCTGCTCCGGAGGTTCCTGTTGTGAAACCGAAAGCATTAGGTTCGGATTTCCGGTAGGCATAACTGGTTCCGGTCACGATATGCGGAGCAGGATAAGTGCTATTATTGGTAAAGGAACTCCAGCATATAGGAGTTGTACCGGCTATATTATAATTGGTTCCGGTATAATCATCGAAATTTTGCAGGTAAGGTACTTCAAGCGCAGATTTGCAAAGGGTCGAGAAGTTAAATGCGTCTTCAAGCCAGTAACTTTCGTCATCCGGTCCGCAAACTGCTTTAACCCTGACCGTATAGTGATATACACTACCGTCTTCCAGGTCTGTTAGTGTAAATTGCGGAGAGGACAATAAACCGGATCCGGTCCATTCTTCGTCACCCTGGGCTTTATATTCCAGTATCCATGAAGTTTCATCTCCGCGTGGAGTCCATTGGAAAGTAACGGTATTGTCTCCCGTAAGATCACCCATAAGAAGGGAGTCGGGGGAGGGACAGGTCGGGATATAATCTATCACAACATTGTCGAGGTAAAAGAGACCCCCCGAAGTTTTAAAACCAATATAATTTGCAGGGCCGGTATATCCGCTGAATTCAACGGTAAATTCCTGCCAGGAAGTGGTATTGGCAGGTGAAACTCTTTGTACTAAAATAAAGCTGTCTACCGGATGATTAATATCCGTGATTACTCCAACGAGTAATTCGGAAGAAGAGGTGCTTTTCCTAAGTTGGAAATTTACCTGTAAATTATGAAGAGGAATAGACGGGTTGACAGGAGGTGCTATCACAACGGTTGAATAATTGGTTCCGCCAGTGAAGTATAAAGAGCCCGGGGCTGAAAAATTCGTGGTCGTGATATACGGTGTGTTTGTAGTATTTTGCCGCGCATAATCCCAGCATCTTGGGAAAGTGCCGCTACCGGTCCGGTAAGTATCGAATGATTCGCTATATGGAATATTTATTATCATGCAGGGATTTTGGGGAGTTGTAGCACAGACCGGTTGTGATAGTCCGGAAGTGCATCCGTTCACATACAATGCTTCGATAGCATAACAATAACCGGTTTCGGCGCTGAGGCCTTCATCCTTATATTCAAACCGTCCTACCGGTTCTGAAGTGAGTAACACATTGTCCCTGTATATATTAAAACCGGCCAGGCTATCACTTACATTAAAACCTCTTATAATAAAGGGCATGCCCATTTGTTCCTCATTTGTGCCCATTTGCCATGCTATCCATCTTTGGTAATCATTATTTGGATTAAATTGCATTCCGTTTCCGGTACTCGTCTCTTCCGGATTAACACGTGGAACTGCCCATGGGCCGGTTAATTCGGGATTTCCTGTGAATGAGACAGCCACCCAATACTCACCGGCCGGGAGTGTCGTATCAATTTGTGCAATTACCTGCATAATTGGTCGATCGGTAGAGGTATAAGTAGAAGAAGACGCATTGGTCCGGTATATGCCCGTCCAGGAGGAAGATTTAATTAAATTCTGTCCGTTTCCGTTCCAAATGGGTCTCAAAGATAAATCGGTGGGTTGACGGTCATATATTTCAACATAAACCCCGGTAATGGTTGACGTATCAATACCTGCATTGGTTTGGTAAGCGTAAAATTCCATCTCGGTTATATGGGATTTCCCCGTTAAGGAAAAATCATCGGCCACAAACCATCCGGGATAGGTGGCTGTATTTCCAAAAGTTTCTCCTCCTCCGTAAAGAGATGAAACATCAGCGCCATTGGCACCGGCTCCGGGTTGGTTCACAAGATCCGCCTGGTTCCATAATTCCATTCTGGGAATACTACGTCTTCCTTGTGAATTGGAAAGATCCCAGCTAACCGTAACAGATGAATGGGAACTTGCCGTAGCATTTACATTTCCCGGTGTTGCACAATTTTGCCCTCGTATTGTCCAGGATAATAATACGATAATAATGGTAAAGAATAATTTTCTCATAATGGTATGAATTAGTTAATAAAATGGGTTTGTTTTCGAATTATAATTTTGGTGAAAAATCGGATGAGGGGATTCGCAGAACATTTACTGAACGGCAGGTGAGAGCCAAAGAGGGGATTTTAGTCGTAAATAGTTCGCAGCAGAATGAGAAAGGAAACCACTACTGTACCTGACGAAATAATAGTTAAATGTATTTACTGGGTTTTAAGCCGGAATAAAAAATGTGTATTAAAAATGTTCATATCATATATTTGTTAATATTTTTTTAATTCCATGGTTTTAAAGAGGGTCCGAAATGAGAATTATAAGAGTTCTTTGCCACCCGCATTTAATGCGGCCTCTCTTATTTTCCGCGACATATCGCTGTTTGTATGGCCGTTTAAAGCCCTGGATATCCATACTCTAGAAACATCGGGGAATAACTTTCCCAACTCTTTTTGTTTACCATACGGCATCACGATTTTAGTGTTGTAATTCTTCATATTATTATTAATCGTAACTTTGGAGCCCAGTTAACATTGTTATTATTTGCCAAAATTATAACTATTTTACGAATTATGCAAGAAAAAAATGAAAATAGTAAGAATATGATGGAGAGGTTGGTTCATTTTATTGATTCTAAGGGGGAAAGCTTTAATCAACTGGCGCAAAACATAGGAGTAAGTAATAGTTATTTTAGCAAAATGTTGAAGAATAATGGCTCGATCGGACTCGAGATTTTAACAAAAATCGTATTATTTTACGATAATTTGAATGTAGACTGGCTAATAACCGGACGGGGAAACATGCTAAGAAATGAAGAAAATATTTTTGATTCGGAATTTGATTCCGGAAGATTATCATACTTACAATCATTGCAATATGAAAATAAATGTCTTAAAGAACAAATATTACTTCTTCATGACCATTTAAAAGATAAGGAAAAGATAATTTTATTAATGGAAAAAATGGAGGAGAGATAGAAATGAAAATAGTTTTTTTGAAATTTTGTGATTACAGATCACTGGGAATTTTAAATTTATAAAATAAAAAAACCACAAAGCTCTTTTCGGAAGAAGCCTTGTGGTTAATCCATAAGAGGGATTTCTATTTTACGGCGATGGTTTCTATTTCTACCAATACCCCCATCGGAAGTTCCTTCACGGCAAAAGCGGCTCTTGCCGGCGGATCCTGCGTATAGTATTTCCCGTAAATTTCATTCATGATTTTAAAATTAGCCATATCGCTTAATAAACAGGTAGATTTAATGACATCTTTATAGGAATAACCTGCAGCTTCTAAAATGGCACCGATATTTTTCATTACCTGTTCCGTTTGGGCCTCAATGCCTTCCACCACCTTTCCGGTAGCCGGGTCAACCGGTATCTGGCCTGAAATGAACAACATTCCGTTAGTTTCGATCGCCTGGCTGTATGGCCCGATCGCTTTAGGAGCTTTTTCTGTTTGAATTACTTTTTTCATATTTTAATTTTTAGGAATTTTATTATTTGCATCTTATATTATACAAACCATATTTAGAATTGTTTTTTAAACCCGGTATTATCTCTTCTCAATTTTATCTTTCCCCCGGATTTTATATCCGATGGTCGCAAAAAACATGATGTATGCATAACTTACGAATAACAGGGCGTAGGCATTCTGCGGATTGAAAAGGTCTGACAGTTTGCCGTAAATGAGCGGCATTATGGCGCCGCCCGCAATAGCCATAATCAGGAACGCTGAACCAAGTTTGGTATATTTACCTAGATCGTGAATGGAAAGCGGCCATATTGCCGGCCACATAATGGCATGAGCGAAACTAAGTGCTATAATGGCAATGGCCGAAACAATCCCGTTAGTGAACAAAGCTACGAAAACCAGTATGATCGCCAGACATAATTGGATGATTAGGGCGTTTCGCTGGGATATGTATTTCGGAACCACGGCAATGCCTAATAAATATCCGGCGACGAGCGCGATCAATGCATAGATAGACAGACTGTTGGAAAGGTCGTTCCCGAATCCTAGGTACCGTCCATAGCGGGCTAAGTAATCTACAGAAATTACTTCTGCCCCTACATAAAAGAAAATGGCCAAAACCCCAAGCCAGAGATAAGGATAGGAAAAAATCGATTTTTTGGATTTATCCTTTCCCGTACTGTTTTCTTCTTCATTGATTTCCGGTAGTTTCGCCGCCCTGATAAAAAGTACGAATCCGATGAGTATCGCCGCCATTACCAGGTACGGCGAGATTACCCTGTTGGAAAGTGACTGGAGTAAAGCTTCTTTCTGTAGAGGATCGGTTACATTGGCAATCGTGGCCATCAACTCATCTCCTCCCGTAAATAATACTTTTGATAAAAGGAAAATGCCGATCATGCCGGCTACTTTATTGCAAATTCCCATAATGCTGATCCTTCTGGCGGCTGATTCTATAGGACCGATAATGGTCGCGTAGGGATTTACGGCGGTCTGTAACAGGGAAAGGCCTATTCCCTGTACAAAAAGCCCTACAAGGAATAATATATAACTTCGGTTCAGGGCAGCCGGTACAAAGATAAGCGCTCCGATGGCCATGATGATCAGAGCCAGCGACATTCCGTTACTGAAACCGGTTTTTTTTAAGACCATAGACGAAGGTATGGCCGTTACAAAGTACGAAATGTAAAAAGCAAACGGTACGAAAGAAGATTGGAAAGTGGTGAGTTCGCACGCAGTCTGCAGGAAAGGCATCAGGATCGCGTTAAGCCAGGTAACGAATCCCAGTACAAAAAACAGACTGCCGATCACAAAAATACTGAAAGTATAACTTTTTTTTTGCTCCATAAATTTGGTTTTTGGATTGCAAACTTACGTAAAAAAAATTGAATTTAATAAGGTCGGGGAAATACCGTTCCTTTAGAAAATTTGTGCGGCAACCAGCCCTACCACCACAAAACGGGCAAAGCGGCCGATAAGCATCATGATGAATACAGGGGCCGGTTTAAAACGAAGAAATCCCAAAGAGAGCGCAATCACATCACCTATAAACGGTAACCAGGTAAATGCAGCGGCAATGATTCCCACTTTCTGGACTTTATGCTGGAATTTTTCAATATCGCTTTTAGATTTCTTAAAAAGTTTTTCAATCCATTCCCATTTACCGAGATACCCCAGTCCGTATGTCGTGAGGCCTCCCAGGAAGTTGCCTGCAGTAGCTACGAATATACAGGTCCACAGATCAAATTCAAGGGCGATTAGAGCCGACATGACCACATCCGAACTTAAAGGAATAATAGTGGAAGCGAGAAAAGAAGCGAGAAAAAGGCCTAGGTAACCTAATTTGATAAGACTTTCCATCCGGTTGATTTAAACGACAAAAATAAAGTTTTATTCCGACAAAAGATTCCTTTATTTTCAATGTAAAATAAAATCATAAATTTATTCCCTTTTAAAAAGGGAATTTTCCGGAAATGATACTTTTATTCCTTATTTTTGCGTCCACAATAAAGAAAAATGCGTTTTGTCTACCTTGCGGCGGGTTTCATCTCTTTGGGACTGGGAATTTTAGGGATTTTTCTTCCCCTGTTACCTACCACACCTTTCCTTCTTCTGACAGCTTATCTGTTCGCGAAAAGTTCGGATAAATGGTATGAACTCCTGCTAAACCACAAAATCCTGGGTCCTTATATCCATAATTTCAGGGAAAACAGAGCGATTCCCCTTAAAGTTAAGATAACTTCCGTTTCGTTATTATGGATCACGATCATGTTAAGTGCTGTTTTCGCGACGGATAAAATGTGGCTACGCCTTTTACTCTTAGTCATTGCTACAGGCGTAACCGTGCATATCCTGTCCTATAAAACTTTGGATTGATTATTCCAATTTTTCTAATTCCCTAATGGATTCTTCCAGATCAAGGTATTTCTTTTTGAAATTCCTGTAAATAAACCAAGTGATTAAAAGCCCAATCAATATCGCTGCAAAAGAAACCGCGATATATAAACCCATATTTTCATAGAAGTTAGGTCTGTTTAATGCCAAAGACAGCAGAGGTATTAATGTTATAAATAAAATAGGGATTAAAGCGGTAAATGTAAAAAACAGTTCGATCTTTTCATATTTCATCATTTTATGAGTCGCGCTTAAAGAGTCTCTTAAAGTTGATCTGGAAGTGTCAATTCTTGTCAGAATATAGATTTCATAAATATAGAATGCTATAAATAAAATGCTTAAAAGCATAAATCCTATAAAAGGTAGTAAGTATTTTGTATCGTGGATAAATAACTCATATCTTACTGCCAGGAACATTGACAAAATTCCAAATATAACAATCCCTAAAATTTTATACAAGAGTACTCCGTTAACTTTTTTATCAATATTCGCTGATAAGCTTTTTTTAAAAGAGTTTTCTTTGAGGATATTGATTCCGGTCAATTTTTCATGGTATTGATCCCATTCTTTTTTCATGTCTTCTATTTCCATCTTAATATGCTTTTTTATAATTAATATTTCTGGTTTATATCTGCCATTTTAATCTTAATTCTCTGGATTTTGGTTCCGACATTTGTAACGCTACATCCTATGAGATCCGAGATTTCCCGGTGGCTTTTGCCTTCAAGGTAAAGGAAAATAATGGATCGCTCTATTTTATTCAGATGATTTACAATGTCATACAGTCTTTCAATCAAAGCGTTATTTTCGATCTGGGAAAGTGATTCGGATAGATTGGGAGAAATTTCCACAACCGGAATGATTTTCTTTTTGTTGCGATTATAGGTGATCGCGCAATTAAGCGAGATCCGGTAAAGCCATGTCGATATTTTAGAGTCGTTTCTAAAACCCGGATAACTTTTCCACAGATTCATGACTATTTCCTGGTATAGATCCTGAATATCGTCCGTATCCCTGCAATAAAACCTGCATATTTTATAAATAATCCCTTCATGCCGGCGGATCAATCCGATAAATTCTTCCTCCACTTTCTTCATATATTTATTTAAGGTTATAATTGGTTGGTCATTAAAAGATGGAAGAAATCACAAAAAGAAAACAAATCAATAATTGGATAACGATAAAAATAAATGAAATATTTGTAATGAAAGTATTGGAAACAAAAAAGCCTCGACAGGTTGTCAAGGCTCTTCCCAAAATTATGAAAAAAAAATTACTTGCCGAGTTTGCTCTCGACCTCTTCTTTCGGAAGTTTCCGGGTACAGAAAAACCAATCATGGCAGATCATGGCACCGCTTTTATCTTCCATTCTTTCTTCGGCTATTTGCATGGTTCCCGCCGTCGGCACAATGACATCGTCACCGGGTTGCCAGTCGGCAGGTAATGCAACGCTGAAGTTATCGTTCGTTTGTAGTCCTATCAATACTCTTTTGATCTCCTGGAAATTCCTGCCTAATGATAACGGATAATACAGGATCGTGCGTATCATGGCTTTGGGATCGATAAAAAAGACCGCGCGTACGGCTGCCGTCTGGCTTTCCCCAGGCTGGATCATTCCGTATTTCTTGGCTACATTCATTGTTATATCATCAATCAAAGGAAATTTGATATCTACATTTTTCATTCCTTTGTATTCTATTTTTTCTTTAATTGTCCTTAACCAGGCTATATGGCTGCTTAAACCGTCAACGGAAAGTCCTAATAACTGGCAATTCAGCGCTTCAAATTCATCCGCCATTTTTCCGAATGTCATGAATTCCGAAGTACATACCGGCGTAAAATCGGAAGGATGGCTGAACAGAATAACCCACCTGCCTTTAAAATCTTCCGGGAATTTGATTTTTCCCTGTGTGGTACTGGCTTCAAAATGGGGAGCAGGATCGCCGATGCGGGGCATAACGTTAATTTCGTTTTCCATAATAGTTGGCATTTTAAAAATTAAATTGTAATAAATTGTTTTATTTTTGAAAATATTACAAATATTTATACACCCAAACTTGATAATTGTTCACCGTCCAAATAAAATTTTTTTGAAAAATAAATGTACTTTTGTGGATAAATCAAAATGACCATGACCGACATGATCCGGTACCCTTATTCAGGAACTGTTATAGAAGGTTTCCATAACGGAAGGAAATTCGGATTTCCGACGCTTAATATCGCGCTGGATCCGGGCATTACTTTCACGGAGACCGGAGTTTTTGCGGTATCTGTGATAATAGGGGAATGCTGTTATTATGGAATGTTGTATGTGGGAAACCGGCCTACGCTCTCGATGAAGGAACTTAGCATAGAAATCCATGTATTTGATTTTTCTTCCGAAATATATGGTTGCCGGGTACAATTCTCGGTCCGGAAAAAGATCCGGGGAGACATCAAATTTGATTCCGTAGAGCAATTGATTTCACAAATTAAAAAAGATCAGGATGAAATACGAGGTTTTTTCGGTTGCTAAATGGATTTCGGTTTTATTTCTGTTTTTGCATTCAGGATTGGGTTTTGCCCAAATTCTCCCGGAAGCGGAATTGCGGAAACAGCCGGTTTACCGTTCGTTGGAAGCCGCTTTAAAAGAACCGGAAAAAGTATACCGTTTACATCTTAAAAGAAAACCCAAAGCAGATTCATTGCCGGAAGCGGTTTTTGCCCTGACCAACTTACAGGAATTAAGTGTGCAACGATGTAAGTTACTTCGTTTGAACAACAGGATAAACGAATTTAAAAATCTTCAGTACCTTATCCTTGACCATAATAGATTGGTATGGCTGCCCGACGAATTGTGTGATCTGAATGAATTGAAAGTCCTGAGTATAAACAATAATCTACTTTATAAATTACCCGACGATTTGGGACAACTTCAAAAACTGGAACAGTTGAACGCATGGGGAAATCCCCTGTATGTTTTTCCGGAAAGTATCATTATGCTGATGGAATCGCTGCAGGTTATGGATTTACGCCAAATTCCGTTCCGGCTGGAGGAAATTGAAATACTGGAAATTCGGTTACCAAAAACAGATATCCGGTATACGCCGTTTTGCGATTGTAAAATAAACCGGTGAATTTAGACCTCTTCAGGCTTGTCGATATCCAGACACTCATATACTTTGTCGATCCCGTCCTGGTTGTCGGAAAGAACTACCAGAATATCGTGAGGCTCTATCACAGTAGAGCCGTTCGGAGTCAGGAATTTTTGGTTACGGTTGATCATGGCAATAATCGAATTCTGGGGAAATTGCAGGTCAAGGATTTTCTTCCCAACGGAATATCCTTCATCGGGTACTTCGATTTCCACCATCCTGGTTTTGGCATATTCGTTAAGGAAAACCTCCACAGGCGATTTCTTTTTTACTTTTTCCGGAATAGCTACCCGCAACCATTTGGCAAACAGCTCGATCGTACTTCCCTGGATCACCACAGAGGTTACGGAGATGAAAAATACGATATTGAATATGATATTGGCTTTATCAATACCCGCGATTAGCGGGTAAGTGGCAAATACAATAGGAACCGCGCCGCGTAAACCCACCCAGGAAATATAAACCCGGTTGCGTAATTTCATTTTAAACGGGATCAGGCTCAAAAATACACTTAAAGGGCGCGCTACCAGTATCAGGAATACCGATATCAAAATGCCTATTCCTGCCACGGCAATGATCTGTGAAGGGAATACCAGTAATCCGAGTGTTAAGAAGAGGATGATCTGCATGAGCCACGCAAAACCGTCGAACATTTTAAAAATGGTCCTTTTATGCATCAGGTCCTGGTTGCCCAGATAAACGGCGCAAATATACACGGCCATAAATCCGTTTCCCTGGAATACGGTGGTTGCCGAATAGGTAAGGAACATCAGGGCGATCACCAATACCGAATATAATCCGTCCAGTTCCAGTTTGATACGGTTGATCACGAACTTACTTAATTTACCGAATAAAAATCCGCCAAGGATACCCAGTATCATCTGTTTCAGGAAAAGCGGGATAAGAGCCCATGCGCTTTGTTCCGGATTTAATACCAGTCCCAGGAAAGCGATGGTCAAAATGTTCGCCATAGGATCATTACTACCGCTTTCAAGTTCTAAAGTGGGACGAAGATTATTCTTAAGTGCGAGATTTTTCGAACGGAGAATGGAGAATACGGCTGCCGCATCTGTGGAAGATACAATGGAGCCCAGCAAAAGGCCTTCGTAGATAGTAAAATCCGTAATAAGCCAGATAAAAGTTCCCAGGATAATAGCGGTAAGTAATACCCCTACGGTCGATAACGAAATTCCCTGCCATAAAATAGGCTTTATGGATTTCCAGTTGGTTTCAAGTCCTCCGGAAAAGAGGATGAAATTAAGGGAGAATATTCCGATAAACTGGGCAACGGCCGGATTGTTAAACTCTATTTTCCCGATGCCTTCCGATCCGGCCAGCATTCCGATAAACAAGAATAACAAAAGAGTAGGGATGCCAAAACGGTAAGAAGCTTTTCCGGCTATAACACTCACCAATAATAAAATCGAACCTATAAGTAAAATATTTTCGATAGTTAGGAACATGGTGAGAAAATTAGTCTAAAATCACCTCAAATAAGAAGAGGAATTATTTTCCGGATAAACTCGTTACTTATTTGAAACATGGCGCAAATATAATAAATAATTGGATAACTTTGGATATATAAAGTGCCGGAAAATGGCATTTTATTTCAAAATCCCTCATTATTTTAACGTAAGTTTATGGGGAATCATCAATTTTAAATTGGCGGCAAAAATTTCGGGATTCACCTTAAGTTTAAAGTTTCCGAAATTTGTGGCAAAATCATCCGTATTTGATATAACCTGCAACGATAAAGGTACCTGTCCTTTGGATTTTTCGATTGTTTCCTGGAGAAGATAAGCGAGATTTCCTGATATATCTTTTATGTTGACGGATAATAAGGCCTCTTTACAGAGCTTTTCACAGGCATCGTGCAGATAAAATATATCGATCGGAATGATATTATACTGTTTCTCACCTGCGTAATCTTTTCCCCGGAATTGCTCTTTAATAGTAGCTTTCACGAAAAGTTGCTTACCAACTTCAAACAAATGCCTGAAACGGGTATAGTCTTCACCGAAAAGCAACCATTGATACTCCCCGGAGTAATCTTCCAGCGTGATTTTACCGAAATCTTTATTGGATTTGGTCATCAGCCGCTGCGATTCCGTCACAATGCCCGCAAAGTTGACCGGGCGACTACTTAATTTCGGATATAAAGAAGGATTATTAAGTGTAGTCAGCTGAACGGTGGTAAAGTTCTGGATCACCAATTTATGGCTGTCCAGCGGGTGACCGGAAATGTAAAACCCGGCTATATCTTTCTCATGCTTAAGTTGCTCGATCGGGTGCCAGGGCGGACACGGAGGAATTTCCGGATATACCAGTTCTCCCATCTCCGGACTATCGTCGAATATGGAGATCTGGTTCTGGCTCTGCTCGGATTGGGATTTAGTACCGAAATTGATCAATTTTTCAATAAAGGAAGATCCGTTTTTATCCTGGCAAAAGAATTGTGCCCGGTTCATGTTGGTGAAACAATCGAAAACGCCTGCATAAGCCATGGACTCGATCGTTCTTTTATTGCAGTTCCTGAGGTTGATCCGTTTTACAAATTCAAAGATGTTGGCGAATGGTCCGTTCTCCCGGCGTTCCGCGATAAGCGACTCGACCGCCGAATGTCCCACACCTTTTAAAGCTGCGAGTCCGAAACGGATATCTCCTTTTTTGTTAACCGTGAACATCAGGTCGGATTCATTGATATCCGGACTCAGGATACGAATACCCATCCGGGTGGTGTCATCGATAAGTTGCGTGATTTTGTCTAAATTGTCGAGGTTGTTGGTCAGGTTGGCCGCCATAAATTCCGCCGGATAATGGGCTTTCAGGTAAGCAGTCTGATAAGCCACAAATGCGTAACAGGTTGCATGGGATTTATTGAATGCATAAGAGGCGAATTTTTCCCATTCGCTCCAAATAAATTTAAGATTCTCCAGGGAATGTCCATTATTAACTCCGCCATCGTAGAATTTTTTCTGCAGGGCGTCCATCTCGGATTTTTTCTTTTTTCCCATGGCTTTCCGCAATTTATCGGATTCACCGCGGGTAAAACCGGCCAGCGAACGGGAAAGCAGCATCACCTGCTCCTGATATACCGTGATGCCGTATGTCTCTTCCAGATAATTTTTCATCTCCGGAATAAGGTATTCTATTTTTTCTTTTCCGGTTTTTCGTGCGATAAAATTGGGGATGTTGTCCATCGGTCCCGGACGGTAAAGGGAAACCATACTGATAATATCTTCAAAGCGTTCGGGTTTGAGTTCCTGTAGATATTTCCGCATACCGCCGCTTTCCAGCTGGAATATCGCAGTTGTATCGCCACGGCTCAGCAGTTCATAGGTTTCTTTGTCGTCCAAAGGAATCTTATCGATATCGAGGTCCAGGTCATG
>CALECM010000054.1 GCA_937949745.1 uncultured Bacteroidales bacterium
TATCAGGTTTTGAATCCCATTTGTACGAATTGCTTCCTCTTCTGGGAATTATTTCATCAAAGTCGTATTTCATGAGGCTTTTTTTTCAGTTTGCTTAATAACACATCCTCCAGGATTCTTACAGTTTTCATCTATAATGATTTCACCTACTGATTTTGCATGAATATAACCGGTTTGAGGATTTTTAATGCTTGTTATATTACTATGGATATCGGCTTGCAGGATGCTGTATTCAAAAGCCAGGTCGGCGTCTTCCGCCATGGTGCAATTTTCCATAATGAGGTTCGTGCAATAACATAGAGGTTGTGTTCCCGAAATTTTGCAATTCACCAGACGAAGGTTTTTGGAATGCCAGCCTAAATATTCACCATTCAATACGGAATCATATACGGTTACATTTTCTGTTTTCCAGAAGGCATCTTTCGAATCAAGGTGCGCATTACGGACCACTACGTTTTTAGCATCCTGAAAAGAGTAATTACCCTGAAGGTAAAATCCGTCAATATCGATATCCGTTCCGTTCATCAAGAAATAATCTCCACCGCGGGCTTCTACATTACGTAATTTTATGTCCCGGCAATTCCATATCGTTTCCGCAGCACTGGGAAGTTTTACATTTTCCAGGTATAACCCGTCTATTTCGCGAAACATCTTAGGTGCGTCCACACGGCTGTTGATCATCCGTACATTTTTGGAATACCAGATAGCAGCACGACTGTAAACCGTAAAGAGGCACTCCTCAATTAAAACATTTTCATTGTGCCAAAACGGATATTTACACATAAATTCGCTTTGATAAGCTTCTACTTTTTTACACTCCTTGAGTGCCGATTCACCGGGATAGAATTTGACGTTTTCAAGCCGGATGTTGTGGGTTGCAAATAAAGGCCTTTCACCTTCAAAAAATCTGTTACTGATCAGTTGTTTCATGTCTATTATTTTTATTTGATTTATTTAATATGATTTGACATTACAAAAGTAGAAGTAATGGATGGTCTAATTTTCGTTGTGAAGGTCAATGATTTTTGTTGAGAGGGTCAATGATATTTTCTGTTGGATTAGTATATTAAAGCATAAAAATAAGGTGGCTTCGATAAACTCAGCCACCTTAACTTAGCCACCTCAACTCAGCCACCTTAACTCAGTTACCTTAAATCAGTTACTTCAAATCAGTTACTCAGCTATCTTGAATTCAACTTCGATAAACTCAACTTCGATAAACTCAGTTGGCTTAAAATGTACTACCTATATGAAGGTTCTGATAATCCGGTGGCTGAGTTTATCGAAGCCACCGGGTTTTCTTCCTATTTATCCAAATCCACCAATTCATATTTCTGGCTACCCATGCCTATTTTTTCCGCATGTACAAGCGTATGGACTCCTTTGCGTGATTCCATGCGTTCCACCAAATGGATCTTGCCGTGGTCGGTAGAGGCATATACCAGATCTACACAGGCTTTATCCAATGCAACAGGGTCAAGCGAAGCAAGTATACCTATATCTCCCATTTTCGGATCTTCGGGACTTGAATCGCAATCACAGTCTACGGAAAGATTATTCATGACACTGATGTAAATGATCTTATCTCCACAGTGGTCGGCAACTGCTTTGGCTGCTTCTGCCATAGATTCAAGAAATTGTTCCTGCGTAGGGTCTCCCCAGTTTTCAGTACTTGTTCCCCCTGAATGGATCAGGCGTTTACCGTTTGCCGACGCAATTCCGATAGACATATTTTTAATAGCTCCGCCAAAACCGCCCATCGCATGCCCTTTAAAGTGTGAAAGGATAACGGTAAAATCATAGTTTAAGTAGTTTTTACCGACGATATCTTCTTTTAACCAAGTTCCACCGGTAACAGGTAGCCTTACTTCACCCTCGGCATCCATGATATCTACGTCGGCAATATCAAAAAAGCCATGGTCGCGTGCTGCCTGTAAATGGTCTGCGGTGCTGGAACGTTTTCCGCCGTAAGCAGTGTTACATTCAATAATCGTACCGTTTACCGACTGAACCAGGTCTTTGATCAGTTCGGGTTTGAGGTAATTGTGTCCGCCCGGTTCGCCCGTACTTATTTTAATGGCGACATTGTTTCCTTTTGCTTCACGACCTAAAGCGTGGTACACTTTCATAAGTGCTTCGGGAGTAATTTCTTTGGTAAAATAGACTTTAGGGACATTAGATTCTTGTGTTGTTTGTCCGGTTTGGCCTTCTTCTTTCGGTGTGCTGTTGCAACTGTAAACCGATGTTGCAATCGATACGAGAAGAAGTGTACTGATCATTTTTGTCGTTTTCATATCACTTTTATTTGTTATTGATTAAAGATTTAAATTTAGTCCACCCATAATGGTCACTCCTGGCATGGGGAATCCGAGCATAGTTTCGTATTTTTGTCCTAATAAATTATCTCCTTTGATGAAAAATTCCAACCATTTTGTATGACGGTAAGATACCCGTGCATCGACCAGTATATAACTGCTGGTTTGGGCATTTTCTCCTGTAGAAAGGTAAAGTTTGTCAATGACCTGTGCACCGGCATTAATGGAGAATTTTCCCGGATTATAGGTGAGTCCGCCGTAAAATTTATTTCTGGGGGTTCCCGTAACAGGATTTTTCATGTGCAGGTAACTGTAATTGGTATTGAAAAAGAGGTTTCGCAATATCTGATAATCTAGTGAGAATTCAATGCCCTGATTGGCGAATTCTCCCGCATTCCGGTTTTGCGGGCGGCCGTCCACCTGTACCACTTCCACAATATTATCTCCTTTTATATAGAATAACGTCAACTCCATGGAAATACGATTATCCAGAAATCCCTGCATGATCGAAAAGTCATAACTGATACTGCGTTCCGGCAATAAGTCTTCATTGGCAGATGCATACATGTAGAGTTCCCGCAAATTAGGAGTACGGAAGCCTTTCGATACAGAAAATTTCAAATGGGTTTGCTTTGCGGCTTTAAACGTAATACCGGCTTGCGGTACCCATTCGTTTCCGTATAATTTGTGGTTTTCCAAACGTATTCCCGCATTCAGCATAAACCGCCATAATTCCTGTTGTGCAAAAAGATAACCCGCCATTTCATGCAGTTTGATATGATCGGCGTATATTTCCGTTACCGGATTGCGATAAGCATTCCCGCCATATAATTTAACATCAAATCCGCCGGTAATCGTATTACCTTTAAACAATTTCGCAGATTGGTAGATGTTAATGCCACCCATGTAATCCGTAGAATTGAACAAATAAGGACGGGGACTGCCTCCTTCAAAATAACCGTCGTTGATAACATGTTTCCCCCAATTATAATAGAGATTAACGGCACCGCTGGTTTTCCCATAATTGTTTTCAATGGATAATCCCGACATGCCGCGCAATACATCCGCTGTTCCGTCCAACATCGGACGTTCTGTCGTTCCGGGATTTTCAGAATAGAATTTTGTAACATTTACATTTCCTGTGATCTTCCATTGTTCCGAAAATTCATATCCTACCTTGCCAAATCCGCTAAAAGATTCAAATGCCGAATTTTCACGGTGACCGTTCGTGCGTTCGTAATTACCGCTGGCTACAGCCGAAAATTTTCCTTTGCGGTAACTGTCCGTCAACGCATAACGTTGCGTGGCGTAAGATCCCGCGGATAATTTTGCGGAAAATCTGTTGCCATCCTCTAAAGCTTTACGGGTTATGATATTGATAGCTCCTCCCATCGCATTAGAACCATACAATACAGATGCCGCTCCACGTGAGACTTCCACCCGTTGAGCTTCCGATGCTATATAGGCATCCGCCACGGGGTGACCGTAAATAGTTGCGTATTGCGGATGCCCGTCGATAAGGATAAGTACTCGGCCGGAACCTCCCGAAAAACCACGCATATTTATTCCGCCTGCCGCGCCTGTGGATGTCCCGTAACCGGTTATTCCACGGGATGTTACAAATAGTCCGGGAACATGTTTTGTTAATACGGGAAGGAGATGCGTTTCTTCGCTCTGTTCCAGGGTATTACGATTTACTATGCTAATAGGGATTGGGAGCATCTCACGGGGGACAGGTACCCGTGAGCCTGTTATAACTATTTCATTCAACTGTTGAATTTCCGTTGTATCCTGTTCCGGCAGATTCTGGGCCTGTATTTCCGCAGAGAGGAAAATGAAACTTATAATTGCATATATAATTTTTCTCATTCTTTTCTTTATTAGATTTAATAAAGGAAATAATTCCTTCTCGAAAATGTTTTTATTGATAATCCGGTATTGGGGTTTATATGTTTCATTAAATAGTTTGCTGTGATGTATTACATAATTCCCTTTTGGTGATTCTTTTATTTATACTTTTTTTCCTGTTTCGTAAGCTTGTTCCATTGCCGGATTTTCTTTTACTTCGCCTAATTCATGTACACCATGTGCCAGTATTACACCTGCCTCACGAACATTCTCCAGGCAATCGAGAAATCCATAGAAAGAATTTAGTGTTCCTGTCATGGCACGCATGTTTTTTTCTCCGGCGGTGGCTATTAAATAGGCTTCTTTATTCTTGATTTCCGTGTATCTGGCAACGGTACGGTCAATTACTGTTTTGAGTTGCGCATTCATGCAATAAAAATACACAGGAGTGGAAAGTACAAGTACATCGGTTCGTATGATTTTTTCAAGGATTTCCGGCATGTCGTCTTTGATGGCACATACTCCCTTCGTTTTTTCACATACATAGCAGCCTGTACAATAGTGTATATCCTTATCCCGAAGGAATATTTTCTCAACTTCGTGTCCGGCTTCTCCGGCGCCGAGAGCGAATTGGTCACATAGAATATCTGAATTCCCGTTTCTACGGGGACTTGCTGATAATATCAAAATTTTTTTTGTCATAGTTTTATGTTTTAAGGTGGCCTTCGATGGCTTCGATGAACTCAGCCATCGAAGAAATCTTTTCCAGTGATTTCCGATTGATTAAGAATTATTGATTAAGTCAGAATACATTCGATTTTTTAATGATGTTCGGTTTGAGTAACTTGATTTCTTCGATGGCTTCGATGAACTCAGCCATCGAAGAAATCTTTTCCAGTGATTTCGATTGATTAAGAATTATTGATGAAGTCAGAATACATTCGATTTTTTAATGATGTTCGGTTTGAGTAACTTGATAGCTTCGATGGCTTCGATGAACTCAGCCATCGAAGGCATCAAATGAGTTTTCCTGGTGACTGAGTTTATCTGGTGACTTCGATAAACTCAGTCACCAGAAATTTGAAAGTTATTTTTATTGAAGCAATTGGTTGTATTCTTCTTCATTTACCGGATTCATCCACGTTACGGCACTACCGCCGGCGATATTCGATATGGCAATATGGACGAGTTTCGTGTCGGCGGAAGCTCCATGCCAGTGTTCCACATCTTTCGGAATGGGAACTACACTTCCTTTAACAAGTTGCTGGGCCGGTTTACCTCTCTCTTGGTACCAGCCGCTTCCTTCAAGAACCAACAGGGTTTGCCCTATAGGATGTGTATGCCAGTTTGTACGTGCTCCCGGCATAAACGTAACTTGCCCTACCGAATAAAGATTTTCCATTTCATCGGGATTCACTATTCCCTGTACATATACTTCTCCTGTGAACCATTCTGACGAGCCACGGCTGCCTAATGGAAAGATGGATCCGTTGTTATCATTTTCTGTTGTCATTACTTCCGTTTTTTGATTATTAGTATTTGTATTACTTTCATTGTCGTTGCATGATACTGCAGCGAACAAAAATCCGGCACAGGCCACTATTATCATTACTTTCTTTTTCATATGGTTTATTTTTAATCCGTTAAATATTGAAGTTAACCGTGCTGAGCATTTTTACCGTTTCCGGATCCCGATGATCTAAAAAGGCGCTTTTCTTTATATCGAGTTGTTTAATGGTTTCCATATCTTGTTTGGTCAATTCAAAGTCAAATACATTGAAATTTTCTTCCATTCTTTCTCTGCGTACGGATTTGGGAATAACCACTATCTCTCTTTGTATCATCCAACGTAAAATTACCTGGGCAACGGTTTTGTTGTATTTTTTTCCGATGGATGTGAGGATCTCGCTTTTAAAGATGTCGTTTTTACCTTCGGCAAATGGCCCCCATGATTCGATCTGAACGCCGTTTTTTTGGAGGAATTCCTGATTTTCGATCTGCTGGTGGAATGGATGCGTTTCTATTTGGTTCACTGCCGGGACGATTTCATTATGAATAATGAAATCCATCATTCTGTCGGGTTGGAAATTGCTCACGCCGATCGCTTTTATTTTCCCCTGTTTGTAGAGTTCTTCCATAGCCCGCCATGAGCCGTAAATATCACCGAAGGGCTGGTGGATCAGGTATAGATCAAGGTAATCCAATCGGAGTTTTTTCATGGATTTTTCAAAAGCTTTTATGGCATTTTCGTATCCTGCGTCCTGTATCCAGAGTTTGGTTGTAACAAAGAGTTCTTCGCGGGCAATATTACTTCGTTTAATCGCATTGCCGACAGCTTCTTCATTCATATATGCTGCTGCCGTGTCTATCGACCTGTAGCCGACCTGAAGGGCATTGTAAACAACTTCTTCGGTTTCACCAGGTTCAACCTGGTAAACGCCGAATCCTAAAATCGGCATTTCTACACCGTTATTTAATTTTACTGTTTTCATATTTAGGTATTTGATTTATTCTACTTACAAAAGTATAATAAGGATTTTAGAGGATTTTTGTTAAGAAGGTCATTTTTCTTTGCTGGGAAGTTCAGATGTTCCCTTCGATGAACTCAGGGAACAGACCAGGAACTCAGGGAACAATGGGAGCGTCCAATGGTTGAGTTAAGAACCACCAGAAAGAACCCCAAGGTGGCTGAGTTCATCGAAGCCACCGAATATATGATACAAATTGATTTTATAATAAATTATTCATAAATTTACTGTATTATAATTTTAATATGCAATGAAAGGGTATATGTATATTTTACAATGTTCGGATGGCAGTTATTACACAGGAAGTACCCAAAATCTGGATGTGAGATTAGCTCAGCATCAGAATGGTGAAGGTGCAAAACATACGAAAAGACGTCTTCCGGTTAAATTGGTGTATTATGAAGAATATGCACGTGTGCAGGATGCTTTTTATCGCGAAAAACAGGTACAAGGTTGGTCCAGAAGAAAGAAAGAAGCTCTGATAGAGGGGAAACATGAATGTTTGCCTGAATTGGCTAAAGCATATTGGATTAAGAGAGAGGGGAAGTAGAAAAAAGTTGCCTTCGATAAACTCAGGCAACAGGCGATAAAACCCGGAAAATATGCAATAACTCGGATAACGGTGATAACGACCTCGAAAAACAGGCCATAGGCTTAAATGACTATGATACGTTTAACCAATAATTGTAGACTTACTTATTCATATAAATTACTTTAGGTTTCGAGTTGCCTTCGATAAACTCAGGCAACGTACTTAATAGCTAAATATTCCTTCCCATTTCGTAAGCTTCCTGCATAACAGGTTTGTCGTTTACATCTCCTTTGTTCCCGACTCCTGTACCATAGATAATTCCTTTTTCTTTTGAAGTTGGAGTACACAACATAAAATTACGAAAACCCAGGAGCGCGCAATCCATAGCCTTTATGTCAGGATCTCCCGAGGTCATAATGAAGTAAAAATCTTTATAAGTTAGTTCGCTTTCTCTTTCAAAAATACGATCCATCATGGTTTTCATCATTCCGGACATATTATAATAGTAAATGGGCGTGGCCATTACAATCACATCGGCATTTATCATCTTGTCGACAATTTCCGGAGTGTCATCGATTGCCGTAAGATTGGTCCTGTCTTCGTAATCATCGTTTGTACGGAGAAAATTGATATTCAGATCGTTTAAAAATACTTTTTCGACCTGGTGTCCGGCGGCTTTGGCTCCTTCCATAAATTTATCACAGAGGATATCCGAATTACCTCCTTTACGCGGACTTGAAGAAAGGATCAACACTTTTTTATTATCTTTCTTGGGAGAACCTGCTCCTTTTTGGCTTTGCGGCGTAAGATTACACGATATTAATAAAATTACGGGTATCATCATTATTAAAATTAAGTATTTGTGCATGTCTGTTATGTGTTTAATTATTACTATATCTCTCGGCAAAGATAATGTGGAAAAAAAACGTAATTTTCGCAGAGAAGCTCATTTTTCTTTGGTGATAAGACCAGTTTATTATTTCTTTGGCCCGTTTGTGAGTAAAAATACTGTAGTTAATTGGTCAGGCTTTTCATCCGGTAACTCTCCGCTAAGCTGCGCTTTCCAGTCCTTTTAATCGCGGTTATACATCGTAATGTTGAAATTCTAATAAAGTCCGTGTTTATTTTTAAGTTTAATCCACTTCCCGTAGGTCAATATTCGCCATATCCATTCAAGCGGGCCGAAATTGAAATACCGAAGCCAAAGTTTGCTGTATACAATCTGAAATATGAAGATTCCGAGTGCGATAAGTTCTACGTATACCAATCCTGTCGATGCTCCCAAACCAAATCCTACTCCGTAAAAGATAAGGATGCCGAACACGGATTGCATGATATAATTTGTCAGTGCCATCCTGCCTGGGTATGCCATAAGGGTAAAGAAACGGCCTTCTTTCCATTTAAGATATAAAAGACAAAATACGGTGATATACGCCAGACTTAACGGAACTACGCTAAATGCATACAACAAAGAATGTATAACAAGTCCTAAAGGCTGACCATTCATCGCACTCCATGCGTAAAGAAATGTGTAAGGCAATCCTATAATGACCAGGAGAGGGAGATAGATTTTTTTAAGCTGTGTTTTATAGTGTTCTAATTTCGCATACAGTTTATTCCGGCCGATATATAATCCGAATAAAAACAGTCCGAAAACTTTAAAGAAGCGGTTTCCCTCAATAAATTCCTGCATTCGAATGAACGAACCGCCCAAGTTGAACCGGACTATGTCGGCATAGGTCTGTTTTTCGGCAAGCCACACTGGAAAATTATGGTCATTGATACCCACCAATCTGTGAAAATGTTGTGTAACATGAATCACGGGAACCGCAGGATTGATGCCGGATAATATTATAATTCCATCGATAACTACCGGTATAAGCAGCAAAGCAAGCGACCAGATCAACAGTTTCCTGTTACTTAGGTTCCTGAAAAGCGGAAGGAAAAATCCTGCAAAAGCGTATAAAATCAAAATGTCGCCGGCCCACAGGAATACCAGATGGAAAAGTCCGATAAAAAAGAGAATAACCATCCTCCGGTAAAATATCTTTAAACCGTTGCGGTTGTTTTTCTC
The DNA here is from genome assembly GCA_937949745.1 of uncultured Bacteroidales bacterium. GTDB lineage: Bacteria > Bacteroidota > Bacteroidia > Bacteroidales > WCHB1-69 > JAGVVH01. Next base: position 9,298 of record CALECM010000054.1, read on the forward strand.
TGCATTCGATAGTATGATGGAAAAGCCTATACCGAAAAGAATTGAAAAAATGGTATAGAATTTACCGTCGATAAAAATGTATTGCAGATATCTTACGATCTTATCTATTCCCGCCGTAGGCATCGCCGCAATGATTTCACTACTTTGAAAAGAGTATAAGGAAAATTCGGAGTAGTTAGCCAGACATATACCGAACAGGGCAAATCCGCGTAAGGCATCCAGAATGATATAGCGTTCTTTTGTTTTTGGCGGAATCTTATTATCTGACATATGATATCTTGGTTAATCCTTTAATTCAAATGTTACGGTTACATTTCCCGAACCCAGTGCATTTTGAAGTCCCGACGGATCATCGATGCGTGCAAGCCTTGTGTAGCTGTAAGACGTATTGAAGGATTTGTAGAACAATACCAATGTACGGGAGCCGTAAATCATCAGGTCGCCGTTTTGGATCCTGCCGGGATTGGATGCATTGGTGGGCATATTATTTGGAAGGTCGTAATATTTCTCATTGCCGTTCAATTCTTTCATATTGATGGTCATGGGGAGCAATTTTTTAAATGCCCCGGCTGTTTCGTTCTGATATAACGTGGCCGTAAATGTATTTCCCCCGATCGATAGCTGTATCTGGTTTCCTCCGTCCGGTTCGGGAAGCGGATTGTTATCTTTATTACAGGAAGAGATTATATTCATGTTTAAAATGGCAAAGAAGGTGATAAACAGGTGTTTCATATATGTTTTCATAAAATTTATTCTGATTTTTCCTGATGGCTGGTAATATACCTGATCACCTTTGCGGGAATACCTCCGGCAACGGTATTATCAGGAACGTCTTTATTTACGACTGCCCCGGCAGCGACAATGGCATTTTCCCCGATCGTTACACCCGGCAAAATGGTAGCTCCGGCACCGATCCAGGCGTTTCTTTTGATGCGGATATGTCCTACCATAAGATCGTGCCGGTCTTCCGGAGAAACAGGGTGTCCTTCGGAGAGTAAGCTAACGTTTGGAGCGATCAATACGTTATCTTCCAGAGTTATCCCTCCCAGATCAAGGAAAGTGCAGTTAAAATTGATGAATACATTTTTGCCGATTTTGGTGTGCTTTCCGTAGTTGATATACAAAGGGGTAAATACTTCCACACTTGGGTCAATTGTACTATCCGTAATTTGACTTAATAAGTCGCGAATTTCGGCAGGATCAGAAGAGTTGTTCATCTGTAAAAGCAGTTTTTTAGTGGCATAGGATTCTTCCCTCATTTTGTATGCTTGAGGATCATTTCCTGTAATAGTTTCTCCTTTTTTCAATCGTTCGAAAATGGTCATAATATTTATGTTTTTTATTTCTTAATTATTTTGCGGGTGACAGTTTCTCCATTTTTCGTATTAATTTTAAGCATATATACGCCGGCAGGAATCTGTTCCGTAGAAATTAATTTTTCTTCAGACTGCATGATCAATGTGCCGTTTATCGTGTATAAAGAGGATCGCTGGAATTCTCCCGATATATGAATACAATCGTGAACAGGATTCGGATATACCAAATAAGACTTCCCTTTGTTTTCTGGATTTTCTATACCCACTGTAGGATCCTCCGGATCCGGTTCTTCCGGGTCGGGATTTTTTAATTCAAAAGTAATTTCCACATTGCCCGCACCGACAGCCTGGCGAAGCTCCTCTGTATTATCTATCCGTCCCAATTTTATATAACTATAGGATGTAGGCCGGGTAGTATAAAATAGTACGAGACAGTTTCCCGACCATATCATCAGGTCGCCTTCGTAAGTAGTCCCGACATTTTCAGCTGTTCCTGGTAAGTTTTGAGGTAGATAGTGGTATTTCTCATAGCCGCCCATTTCCGTCATGTTAATGGTCATAGGCAGCATAGCGATAAATGCGTCAACCGTTTCGTTGTCGTTGAGACTTGCCGTGAATTCGCGCTCACCTATTGTTATGGTGAGTTTCCGATCCTGTGCCTGGGCTTGATTAAGAAGGGTGATGAGTGTTATAAAAATAATAATCGTAATATTTTTCATAGCTTCACTTTTTGTTTTCTTTTCTTCGATGTTCCCTTCGATAAACTCAGGGAACGATCGATAAACTCAGGGAACGCTTGATGAACTCAGGGAACGATCGATAAACTCAGGGAACGGTTAATAAATTCAGGAACGACCCTTCGGTGGTTGAGTTCATCGAAACCACCGGAGGAAAGGTGGCTTGGTCAAAACTCAGCCACCTTGACGGTTTATCTTAAATATTGGGAAAAGAACGATTCCAGCTTATCGAACGGAATGATATCCATACGGTCGTATAAGTCTACATGAACAGCGCCGGGGATGATCAGCAACTCTTTATTGTCGCCTTTCAGTTTTTTGAAAGCATCTTCGCTGAAATAGCGGGAATGGGCTTTTTCTCCGTGAATCATAAGTACGGCATTACGGATTTCGTCGCTATAGGAAAGCTGGGGCATATTGATGAAAGAAAGGGGCGATGTGACATTCCAGCCGTTATTGGAGTTGAGTGAACGTTCATGATAACCACGATCCGTTTTGTAGTAACTGTGATAATCTTTTACAAACCAGGGTGCGTCTTCCGGCAATGGATCCACCACGCCGCCGGCAAGTGCGTATGTGCCGTTTTTGTAATCAAGCGTACGCTGGGCATTTAGCTGCTCACGGAGTTCATAGCGTTTATCCGCATCCAATGCATCGAAATAACCATTGGCATTGACACGGCTCATGTCGTACATGGTAGAAGTGGCCGTGGCTTTAATCCTTGTGTCCATAGCGGCTGCATTGAGGGCTAAACCACCCCAGCCGCAGATACCGATGATTCCGATGCGCTCAGGGTCTACATCATCGAGTGTGGAAAGGAAATCGACGGCAGCCGAGAAATCTTCCGTGTTGATGTCGGGCGAAGCTACATAACGAGGCTCACCTCCGCTTTCTCCCGTATACGATGGATCGAAGGCAATGGTAAGGAAACCGCGCTCCGCCATAGTTTGGGCATAGAGTCCCGACGATTGTTCTTTAACAGCCCCGAAAGGTCCGCTTACGGCAATCGCCGGCAATTTTCCATTAGCATTTTTTGGTATATACATGTCGGCTGCTAGCGTTGTTCCATAACGATTACGGAAGGTTACTTTGCTGTGATTCACTTTGTCGCTTTTCGGGAATACTTTATCCCATTCCTGTGTCAATTCTAACTTTTCCATATTTTGATCATTTGTTTTATTAATATCGGTCTTTTCGTTGTTTATGCATGCCGTGAGCATTCCACTTACCAGCATTGCCATTACCATTATTTTTTTCATTATTTTCATTTTTATTTATACAACAATTTCACGTTACAAAAGTAAGTGGGTTTAACTTCTAAATTTTTGTTATACGGCTCAAAGATTTTTGCTGACCAGCCCACCGATTTACTATATTTTATGATGCTTAGTAGTTGGAGTGAAATTTATAGCGGTTCCATACAACGCCATTGGCAAGGACTTCAGAGGATAGTAACTCCAGGGATTGTCCCTGGGCCGGGAAATCATGGTTGGTTCCGATGTATTCGAATATGGATGGTATACCCGCCAGTCCGTCGATGCCCGGATAGATCATCAGGCTCAGTTCGTCAATCATACCGTTTCGGAGAAAATTTCCGTTGATGTTCCCGCCGCCGCATAAGAGTAATTCGTGAATACCAAATTCGCTTTTCAGGGTTTCGAGCGCTGTCTCTATGGTATTTCCCATCATTCCGGCAAACACGTAAGATATTCCTTTTTCCCTGAGGTGCAATAAATATTCTTCCGATACGGTTTCGCCGAGTATGGCGATGATATTGTCGCCATCGATTGTATCCTGCCGGTAGGCTATCTTACCCTTGGGATCCACGACTATACAGAATCTTTCCGTTTCCCGTTTTCCCATGAAAGGTTCGAATGTTAGGGCCGGTTCGTAATTCTGATGGGGAAAATTACCGGTGGGAAAGTCTTCCTGAATGGTTTTCCGTCCTACCATCCAAGCCTGTGCCTTGTAGTCAAGGCTAATTTGTTCGTATTGTTCGTAAAATTCATTCTTACTTTTCCCGTCGAAAGGGTTACTCCAACGGTCTGCGATTAAACGCCCGTCCACAGAACTGAGCATGTGGCAAATAATTCTTGGTCTCATATTATTCGTTATTTAATATATTGATGATTGTATGCGGATAAAGAAAATCAAAAAGGCAGGTATAAAAACGGCTGTCGGTGAGTGTGAGGCTGTAAACGGCTTCAAACATTTTCAATTGCAGAATATCTTCAGAAGGGTTGACGCCATAGTCCAGATAAATCCCCAGGGAGATATATAAGCTTTGTAAGTAAGGGTTTGAAGATAATTTGATGAGGTTGTTTTCAAAATTCCTGGAACGGCAGCATTTACATTGTTTGGAAAGGTCATCGTGTATATCCCATAAGAAATATTTGTCCAAACCCAGATAAATGCCATTGAAGTTCTGCGTTCCGGTGCCGTGCTTTTTAATATCGGTGAAGATGTCCCGTTTTACAAAGGCGTATTCACCTTTTCCTAAAGTAATATACTCATCCAGGTAGGATATGGTAAGTTTACCTGAATAAACAAAAAAGAGAAGGGCCTCCTTATCCGACCGGAGGAAACATTCACTCCCATTTTCACACAGGTGACCGTAAATGGGCGAGATGGAGAGGAGTTTATATATAGATTTGTTTGCTTCCATTCATTATCCATTGCTCAATGGATTGATTGTTATTTTATGAAAGCAAAAGTAACAGGAAAACCGCAGAGCGTTTTCGTTCTACGGCTCAAAGATTTTTGTTATAAAGATCAATGATTATCTTTTAGGCGAGAAACCGTATTGTTTTTTGAATGCGGAATAGAAATGGGAGACATTTTTAAATCCTACTTCGACACATACGTCAAAGACTTTGGTATTTTCATCCTGCAATTTATCATAGGCTGCTTCCAGTCTTTTCTTGATGAGCCATTTTTGGGGAGATAAATCACTGATTTTGGCAAAATCGCGTTTAAAGGTCGAAAGGCTTCTACCGGTATATGAGGCTATCTCTTCCATCGATAATTCGTACATGTAATTTTCGTTCAGAAAATCCATAATGTCTATTTTCCAGGGCTCCGTGAAATCAAAGAGTATAGGGTAAAAACCGGGGTCAATGCTAAGCAGCGCATAAACGGCTTCCTGTTCTTTGAGGTTGATTAACTCTTCGGTGGGTTGTACCGTGGAATCGAAATAGGGCGTTAACGATTGGAACAGGCTGGTTATATCAGGCCTTAATGGCAAACGGAATATACTTTCTTCGGGAATTACGGAATCTTTAGGGATAGTATTTTTATCCATGCTGTTATAAAACTCACGTAGGAAATTCCTCCTGAACGTGAGTGATATTCCTTTATATTGTTCTGTTTCAGAATAGAACTTGGTCATCTTCACCCTGTGGTCACGACGGATAAAAACACATTCTCCCGGATGAATAATGGTTTCTTTTTTTTCTTTTCCTTCTTCCAGAATAAGTTTTCCTGAATATAGGTAAACCAACGAATGGTCTTTGGTGGCATGTACACAACTGGTTTCATTATCTGTATAACAGGTAAGGAATACGCCTGAATAGTTTATCGTTTTTGGATTTTCCATGTAACTTCGTATTGTTAGGTGCAAATATACTAATTTTTGTTGTGAAGCTCACTAAGAGTTTTGGAATTAGTATAAAATCTATTAAATAATGAGCGTTATAAGGTATTAGAGTCGGGTCCGGCTAATCACTAATGGGAACAAAGATGTATTTGTACAAGCCGGAGTGAACATTTCATAGGAAGAAAACTCTTATAATTATTATATTATTATGATTAGATACTCACCCCGCTTTTGCATATTTAATTTAAACTTATGACAGATCTTGAAAAATATATCAAAATCTATTTTAATGGAAACAATGAAGAATTAAATCAAATAGGTTCTTTCTTCAGGTTAGCCAGGCTCCAAAAGGGTGATTTCTTTCAAAAAAAAGGTCGGTATACGAATAAGTTAGGGTTTGTAAAATCCGGTATTCTCAGGGAATTTACAAAAATAAATGATAAAGAAATCACCAAATGGATAGCCACTAAAAATTCTTTTATTGTTGATATTTCCGGTTTTGTATTTCATCAGCCCGCACAATGGAACCTACAGGCTATTACCGATTGTGAAATTTACGTTCTTAATAAATCTGACTATCCGAAAATCAAAGCAATCATACCCGACTGGGATGATTTGGAGAAAAAATTTATCGTCAAGTGTTTCAGTGTATTGGAAGACAGAGTGATGATGCATATCTCCATGAGTGCGGAAGAAAGGTATTCTCACTTTTTCGATTCCAATAAAGAATTATTTAATCTGGTCCCTTTACAATATATAGCCTCCATGTTAGGTATGACTCCGGAGACTTTAAGCAGATTAAGGAACAAAGTAATGAATTCTTGATTTTTATCAAGAGAACTTAGGAGCTTTCGTAAGTAATTTTGCATTAGGAATTAAAAACACACTTTAAAAATGAAAACGATAAATAATAATGCTCCTGTAAAATATAGCAAAAGAATCACTATCAACGCGCCTGTTGAAAAGGTTTGGAATATATTGGCTGATATTGATAATTGGAAAGATTGGCAAACATCGGTTACGAACTCAAAAATAAACGGGGAACTTAAACCGGGAACAACTTTTAACTGGAAATCGAATGGTTTAAAAATTCATTCTACGCTTCATACTGTCGAGCCTTTGGAATATATTGGTTGGACAGGAAAAAGTCTCGGATCTTTTGCTGTTCACAATTGGACATTAAAAGATATTCACGGTAAAACTGAAGTTTTAGTAGAGGAAAGTATGGAAGGATTTTTAGTCGGGTTACTCAGGAAAACCTTTAATAAGGTTTTGAAAAAAGGGGTGATGGTTTCATTGGAACAATTAAAATATATATCTGAAAAAGAAATTGTTTAGAGATGGGGACAATAATGGTTCCCGGAATATCGATTACAGAGCATTCTGGAAACGGTTAACATACAGCATCCTCAATATTCCTTGGTAGATCCAAGATAATATTTGTAATCCAGCTTAATTCGGCTTGAGTACCATTGAATTAAGTAATTACATAATCAATCAAAAAACTTACCAATGTGATTATAAATGTGAATATAAGGATTCCAAAAAAATAAGACAGCAATGCTTTTACATAATTCCCCGCTTTCTTCATGCCGAAGAATTGTCCTGTTGCCCATATCAGATAAGCCAGGGATATAAGACTGGAGATTTTCATCAAATTCCAATGAGTTATACCTTGAACAATGGTCATGACGGAAAGAAAAAGCGTGGATATTCCACATACAAAACAAAAAAGAACGAATATCTCAGAAAGATTGTAATCCGTTTTTCTAAAAAATATTTTTACGCCAAAAGCCATAAATATTCCCGTTATGATACCCGAATAAGCAAAATTTTCAGCCATCCAGTTGAAAACAAAACTTGCTGTGGGAAGGCCTTCAACTCCAATATAAAAAAAGGGATTTACATAATAGGCACTATCTTCCGGTTCAATAGGAAAAAAATAATTTACGATTGCATATATTAGTGAAGTGACTACAAGAAAAGTTATAGGTCTGACATATTGACTGCGATCTTCCTGGATAAAGTGCCGTACTGTTTCCCCGGGTTTTATAATCAGTCGCTTTATCGTGTAAAACATTCCGCTGTTTACAAACAATACATCTCCGATTTCGTGAATGATATACCGACCGTTAATTTTTTTCAATTCTGTCGGATATCCGCAATTCGAGCAATAATTCTCGTAAACAGGCTCATTACATTTTTTACAGTTATTCATTTATCGATCTTTATGCTGTCTTTCAAACTTTTTTATGCCGATACATCCGTATATTTCATTAATCGTAAGATTTCTCTTACTCACTTATAATTTTACCGTCCCAGGTTCCTCCCGCAGGAACGGAACCATGTTGGTGAATAAGCTTCCAGACACCGTTTTCCCGTTCAAAACAATTGGTTTGTCTTACCAGGGATGCGCTATGGGTTGTCCCGTCTTCATGGGTACTGTTCCACTTTTGAACGGTACACACGATTCCAATATCTCCTTTAATCACTATATCGGTTGAAAGGATTTCAACTTTAAAAGATTTTAACTGTCTGAAAGCATTTTCAAAAACTTCACAGGATTTTTTCTTTCCCCGTATCGCGACAGGCGGTATATCAAACCAAAGCGCGTCATCCGCCCAATGTCTCGTGCTTTGTTCTCCTGTAAAAGAGGCGGCCATTTCCCTGATCATCGAAATCAGAATATCTTTATCGTTTTCTAAACTATTGTCGGTTATTCCCATATATTGTAGCTTTACATAATAATCTCATTTGTATCGTGATTTACTATTTCACAATATCAGAATTTCTTGAAGTCATGTTTTTTAAAATTTTACAGTTGTATGACAGAACCGGTAGGTTCCTTGTCAGTTAAAATTGATTCCCGGAATTCGATCGTATGATATTAATTCATTTTATATTCTTCCGGCAATTCTATGTTACTTATTTTGCCCCAAACCCAAAGCGGCGGTAATCCAATTTCCTCGCGTCTTTTATCCACATGTTTAATATCGTCAATTGGCGCGCATTTAAGTGACCCTGTTTGCGGATTAAATTCGATTTGTTGTCCGTAATACGATGCCTGATCATGCCTGTACAGATAATTATCGTAGCATACGGCATATTGTACATTGCTTATATTCCCTTTTAAAACCTGTTCTTTAAGAAGGTTAAAATAAAGCTCATAATCTTCTTTGGTAGTTGATTGTGAGGTATGGATGATCACCACTTCCATTTCGTTGGAAGTCCAGGTATCGGTGATCGCTCTGCTCACGTTTTTTTGAGAAGCCATCAAATTCATAAACATTTCTTTTTCAACGCCAAAACCATAATCTCCTATCATTTGATCTTGCTCTGTTGTCGTACATTTCTTTCTCATCAAAGAAGTATGGACTTCGAAATGGGTTAAAATTTTAAGGTATTGGTCTGATTCCCAATCTATATTTTTAAGGTATTCGGCTCGTAGTTTTGGATATTCCTGCGCCAGTTTTTGCTCCAGAATCGAATCTCCTGATCCCGTATCTGTTCGATAGCCTTCTAAAGCCGTATTTGAATTAACTAATGGGATGGATGATTCCAATTTAAAACCACATAAAACCATTCTGCGCATAGTTTCATATGCTTTTTGTTTATTGTCGATAGCTAAATAACATTTTTTCAGCATGTTGACATCATCAGGAAACGGATAATAATTAGAAAACGCCATATCAAAAATTTCAATGGCCTTTTGATATTCTTTATTGGCATATTCCGTATATCCTCTATTTATTAAGTTATAGTATTGAGTATAATCGTTTTGAGCACTTAAATGTATACTCATTCCAAGCATCAGGATTAAAGCAAGTGTGTTCTTCATTGTATTGTGTTTTGTAATTAGTATTATTGGAATCTGGGTGCGGTATACATTTACAGTCCGGACCGGATTTCATTATTTTTCTTTGTTTTTTACTACATTATATATTCTTTTTAATTTCACAGAAAACCGTTGAATGATCCACTACAGATATATTTGCTTTGACATTGCATTTTGATGCCAAATCTAAAAAATCATTTTCAGAATAAGTTGTGGCTTTAAATCCGTCCTTACATATAATAATACCATCTTTTGTATGCGCGTAATCAATCTCTCCTAATAATTGTGCCTCAGCCTGAAGTTGAAACCAATGCAGCCTGTCTTCCCAAATTTCATCAGCATAACTGGAGAATAAAACCGTTCCTCCTGCTTTTGTCACCCTCAATGCTTCCGTCAATAATAAAAACGGATCTTCCTTGAAAGAAGAAATACCGTTTTGAACGCAAATGGTTTTATCAAACATATTAGAGGGAAAATCCAATTTTACCGCGTTCATTACATAAAATTGCAATTTATCAATATCATACATGCTTTTTGCTAATTCAATATTGTCCGGTGAAATATCAATTCCGATCACTTCCTTAGCTCTTTCAGCCAATTTAACGGACACCCTTCCATATCCGCAACCCAGTTCCAACACTACATCATCAATGGATATTTTTTTTAATATGAAATCAATTTCCTCCTTTAAAAGCCGCCTTATTCTTTCAGGAGCAATCTCATAACATTTCTGTAATTTACTTGCGTGAAGATTTTCTGAATAATAATTCATATTATATTTTATCTAATCATATCCGCGTCTTTTCTTAAAGCAAAAATAAAAATTTACCTTTCACGCAAGCAAATCCATAGAGATTTGGTTGATGTGATTTGAAATAGCTGTGTTAATTTAATAGGATAAAGTATATTTGCATTCTGGTAAATTAATTTCACAATAACTATTTTTAAAATATGAAAAAAATAAGTCTATTGATAATTTTTATTTGTTGCATTATTACTTCTATATTTTCCCAGAAT
>CALECM010000055.1 GCA_937949745.1 uncultured Bacteroidales bacterium
TAGAGAATGATCACAAAAACCTCCATCACATCATAACGGATAAAAGTTCGCATTTCATCTATTTAGATGAGCCCGAATTGATCATGAATGAACTATTAAAAATCAGATAGTCCTAAACTAGGATATTTAACTTCGGAACGATTACGGTCAGTACCGGTGGTGTTTTAAGCTCCTACCCGTTTATCGCGGATCCGCTTGCTTTCCGGCGTGAGATTAATACACAGATTGGATAACTTCTAAATTAAGGAATGATCATAGAATAAAATTTATACGGATATAAATAAGCTCGTAAACCTTCGTTTTCGATTGAAAAACTTTCCTCCAAAGGCATTGTTTACTATCTATGTATCAATATTTGTTTAATATGGCAATTAGTATTTCAGAAGATATCAGTTATAACAGTTTATTTAACCTGACACTTGACGTTTACCAAAACGACGAAAAGAAGAATAATAAAGCATTGATTGTGATGCATGGCGGCGGCTGGTTTCAGGGCGACAAAAAGAAAGATAAAGACCTTGCGTTGCTTTTGGCAGGAGAAGGTTATATTGTTTTTGTCCCCAATTACCGGTTGGCCCCCGGCAACTTATATCCTGCTGCACTCAATGATGCCTATTCTGCTTATCAATGGATTAAAGAATCCGGTTACTCCTTCGACCGGAACAAAATCGGTATTATAGGTTCTTCCGCGGGAGGTAATCTTGCCATTGAGGTCGCCATCAAATATGGGATTCCTGCTGTTTCATGGTCGGGCATTATTGATATGTATGAATGGGTTACACAACATGAAAATGTTATAGCCCAAAAGAATACCACACAAAACTTTGCTTCTGACCAAAGTGCGAAAATAGATCAGGACGGAAAGAATGACCCGTTTTATAAGTGGTTTATTCTAAATTATGTAGGGAGCGACCTGAATTTACTAAAACAAGCTACCCTTTTATATCGTTTATCCAACTCTACAGGTCCCATGTTTCTGGCGAATTCCCTGAACGAATTTGTACCCGTTAGCGGCGTACTGGCATTACAATCGGCACTGATAAAATACAATATTCCCTCTTCCGTACAATTGATAGCAGGCACAAAGCATGCAAAAGGGTATATGGACAAAGTCCTGGATTCTTCTCTTGCTTTTTTTCAATGTTATTTGTAGTGTTATTTTTGTATCGGTTCCCGACTTTTATTAAAGGAAAGCCGGAAAAAACCTACTTTGTGTCATAGAAATTTTATACGGTTCGAGTCTTTCAGCTGCACATATGAAATATTGATATATAAACAATGTGGATCTTTTAAAAAACCAATTCATTTTCTATACTCAATTTATTGTATATTCTAGTAATAGAAAGCGATGAAAGGTTTAAGGGAAGGCTTTCTTTTTCATAATCAACCACAATCATTAATTAGATATTAAAAAAATATTTTAACGACAAAAGTTTCATTTATAAGGGAAAATTTTGCATTTTTACAGAATTAATAATTGTATAAAAAAATGAAATACACTAAGAAGGATAACTATATTAACATGTACCATGGCCATATTTATAGATATATCCATCATATATTTGTACAAATAGGATGATCTCAAAACATTTAAAGCTGCTTATGTGGATGCAAAGTATAATCCACATTTTGTGGTGACTAAAGAGGATATTGATAAGCTTATTCCGAAAGTGGAATTATTGAGGGATATAACGGAGAGGATTTGTGGGGAGAGGATTGAGGGGTATGGAGAGAACAAATAATCTGCTAAATTTAAGTGCAACAATTAAGAACTAAATATACTGTAATAAGAAAATGGCAAAAAGTACAAAAAATAAAACCGATGAGCCACTGGAAAAACAACTATGGAAAGCGGCAGATAAGCTGCGTAAAAATATCGATGCGGCGGAATATAAACATGTCGTATTGGGGCTGATATTCCTCAAATATATATCCGATGCGTTCGAAGAACTCTATGCGAGGCTAAAAGAAGAAGAAGATTCGGGCGCTGATCCGGAGGATAAAGACGAATATAAGGCAGAGAATGTATTTTTTGTTCCACAGGATGCCCGGTGGGGTCATTTGCAATCGAAAGCCAAACAACCCGAAATCGGCAAGTTTATTGATTCAGCAATGGATGCCATCGAGAAGGAGAACAGCTCTTTAAAAGGTGTTTTGCCCAAAGTATATGCCCGGCAAAATCTCGATCCGACGAGCCTTGGCGAACTGATCGACTTGGTAGGAAATATCGCATTGGGTGATGCTAAGGCACGTAGCGCAGATGTATTGGGTCATGTTTTTGAGTATTTTCTGGGCGAGTTCGCCCTTGCCGAGGGCAAAAAGGGTGGACAATTCTACACCCCACGCAGCGTAGTAGAACTACTTGTCGAGATGCTTGAACCCTACAAGGGTCGCGTGTTCGACCCCTGCTGCGGATCGGGTGGTATGTTTGTACAATCTGAGAAATTCGTTACCGGACATCAGGGACGGGTAAATGATATATCAATCTACGGACAGGAAAGCAACCAGACTACATGGCGGTTATGTAAGATGAACCTTGCTATTCGTGGCATCGACAGCTCACAAGTGAAATGGAATAACGAGGGATCGTTTTTGAATGACGCCCATAAAGATCTCAAAGCTGATTATATTATTGCTAATCCACCGTTCAACGTAAGTGATTGGGGTGGAGATCTACTGCGTAATGACGGACGCTGGCAGTATGGAACCCCTCCTACAGGTAATGCGAACTTCGGATGGTTGCAACATTTTATTTACCATCTCTCACCCAGCGGACAAGCAGGTGTTGTACTGGCCAAAGGAGCGTTAACATCCAAAACATCCGGCGAGGGTGAAATCCGTAAGGCACTGATTGAAGCCGGATTGATAGATTGTATCGTCAACCTCCCGGCTAAATTATTCCTTAACACACAAATACCGGCCGCACTGTGGTTCTTGAGCCGTAATCGTACCAATGGAAGTTTCCGCAACCGCAGCGGTGAGATACTCTTTATCGATGCCCGTAATCTGGGCCACTTGATAAATCGTCGCACACGTGAATTATCTAACGGGACAGAGAATCCGGAAGATAACGATATTGCTCGTATCGCCTCTACCTACCACAGCTGGCGTAACCCCGGCGGGGAGTATGCAGATGTAGCGGGATTTTGTGCATCGGTTCCAATCGACCGGGTACGTGAGCTGGACTATGTTCTAACTCCGGGACGCTACGTAGGTCTGCCCGACGAAGAAGACGATTTCGATTTCAATGAACGGTTCACCGCTCTACGTGCTGAACTTGAAGAACAATTGAAAGAGGAAGCCCGCCTGAATGAAATTATTGCTGCTAATCTTGCAAAAATTAGAATCAATGAGTGAGTGGAAATATTGTGACTTTGGAAAAGTTCCTATAAGTTGGGACGTCAAAAAAATCATTGATATAAAAGATGACGATAAGAGATCTATTGCAATGGGACCATTTGGGTCTAATATTAAAGCTGAAAACTTTGTTGAAAAAGGAGTACCTGTTATCAGAGGTACAAATATGAACTATGAAAAGTTTGTCAGTGGTCAATTTGTTTTTTTAACAGAGCAAAAAGCAAACGAGCTGATTGCTAGTAATTGTTTCGCTGGAGATTTAGTTTTTACGCATCGAGGAACTATTGGTCAAGTTGCTTTAATTCCTAAAAATAAATATCCACGATATGTTATTTCACAGTCAGGCATGAAATTGACTGTAAATCCGTCATTAGTAGATAACGAGTTTTTGTTTTATTTTTTCAAATCTGAATATGGACAATACCAAATACTGAAATATGAGTCTCAGGTTGGCGTCCCCTCTATAAGTAATCCATTAACATCATTGAAGGAAATGGAAGTGCCAGTTCCTTCACTACCAGAACAAAAAGCTATATCTTCCGTATTAAGGAGCTTGGATGATAAGATCGACCTACTGCACCGCCAGAACCTGACCCTTGAAAAAATGGCAGAAACCCTCTTCCGCCAATGGTTTGTCGAAGAAGCAAAACCGGAGTGGGAAGAAGGGAAATTAGGACAAGAGTTTGATTTTACAATGGGGATGTCTCCTCCTGGGGAAAGTTACAATGAAGAATTTGTTGGGATACCAATGTATCAAGGAAATGCTGATTTTGATTTCCGGTTTCCTAAAAGGAGAGTTTACACAACTAATCCAAAAAGGATTGCTCAAAAGCATGATACATTGATCAGTGTTAGAGCCCCTGTTGGAGCACAAAATATGGCAAACGAAAATTGTTGTATTGGTCGTGGTGTTGCAGCATTTAGATACAAAAAAAATAAGTCTTTTTATTCTTATACATATTATAAGGTGATGTCTTTATTGGAAGATATTAAGCAGTTTAATGAGACAGGAACCGTATTTGGATCAATTAGTAAAAATGATTTTGAAAGTATAGATATTATTATTCCAAATGATGAAGTTATTGTTAAATTTCAAAATAAAGTGAAGGTAATTGACGATAAGATATTCTTAAATTCTAAACAAATCCGCACACTCACAACTTTGCGTGACACGTTGTTGCCTAAGCTGATGAGTGGAGAAATTAGAGTAGTATAGGTATGGATAAGCTAAAGAAAGTGATTCAACAATATGGACGATGGTCGGAATATGCTTTGTATGCAGAAAGGATAGAAACCCATATTGATTCCGATTTTAGCTTGTGTGTTGAAAATTCTAAATCCTTAATAGAGGGAATCTCTAAACAGATTTGTGCGGAAAAAAATGTTGTACTAACGGGAGATGAAAGCTTTAATAAACTTGTCAAAGTTGCGTTTGATGCCATTGGACATAAACGAGACGATTGTATGAATGTTATTGGTGGTTCGCTTTCTGCTATAGCCCATCAGTTAGGTAATCTAAGAACTGCAATAGGGGCCACTTCACATGGAATGACAAGTGAAGAGCTGAAAAATCGAAATGATTCTTTAGATACAATAGCAAAGGAGTTTCTAATCGACTCCATTGAAATTATTGGATGTTTCCTAATCCGAAATTTTGAGAATGTAAATCCAAGAATTCAAACTTCTACCGAAGAAGCACAATTTTCTTACGAAAGTGCTCAGGATTTTAATGAGTTCTGGGATGAACTTTTTGGTGATTTTGAAATGGGTGACTACTCTTATCCAGCAAGCGAAATTCTATATAGTGTAGATAATGAGGCTTATCTGAATGAATATAAAGGATATAAAGAAGATCAAAAAATAGAAGAATGACCCGTATAACTGAAAATAGCATAGAGGAATTCAGCATCGAGTTATTGGAACGGCTCGGATACAACTATATCTACGGACCAGATATCGCTCCGGATAGTATAACTCCTGAGCGAGACAGTTACACACAAGTGTTATTGCTTGATAGGCTACGCCGTGCGGTAAGACGGATCAACCCAGGAATTCCTGCCAATCAGCAAGAAGAGGCTATCATGCAGCTCCAACGAATTGCTTCGCCGGAACTAATTGCGGGCAACGAGACGTTCCATCGTTACCTGACAGAGGGTGTGCCTGTAAGCTACCATAAGGACGGATCAGAACGGGGCGATCTGGTGTGGCTTGTAGATTTCGACAATCCACTGAATAATGATTTTGCAGTGATTAATCAGTTTACAGTCATAGAAAATAACCACAACAAACGCCCGGATGTGCTGCTGTTTGTAAACGGCATTCCACTGGTTGTTATGGAACTGAAAAACGCAGCGAACGAAAATGCTACAGTCAATTCTGCATTCCGGCAAATTGAAACCTATAAAGAACAGATACCTTCACTATTTACCTACAATGCATTATGCGTCATCTCAGATGGTCTGGAAGCCCGTACAGGTTCCCTCTCTGCTGGATTCAGCCGCTATCTGGCATGGAAAACAGCCGATGGCAAAGCCGAAGCGTCTCATCTGGTTAGTCAGCTTGAAATCCTGATCCAGGGAATGCTTTGTAAAGAGACCCTGCTCGATTTGATACGCCATTTTATCGTGTTCGAGAAATCAAAACAAGAAGATCCTCAGACAGGAGTGGTAACGATAAATACCGTAAAGAAAATAGCGGCCTACCACCAATACTACGCTGTGAACCGAGCGGTAGAATCAACTCTGCGTGCCTCCGGATACATAGAGAAGCAACAACAGAATCTACTTTGTGAACCTCCGGCAAGTTACGGCGTTGCAGGAGTTGAACTGCAACCAATAGGCGACCGAAAAGGAGGTGTAGTATGGCATACACAGGGCAGTGGTAAATCACTCTCAATGGTGTTTTATACGGGGAAATTGGTACTTGCCATGGACAACCCAACCATTGTAGTCATTACTGACCGTAACGATCTGGATGACCAGCTGTTCGATACCTTTGCGGCATCAAAACAGCTATTGCGACAGACACCTGTACAGGCCACAAGCCGGGAAAATTTGAAAGAATTGTTGGCTGTGGGTTCAGGTGGGATTGTGTTTACAACAATACAAAAATTCAACCCCGAAGAAGGTAACGTGTATGAGCAGTTGTCGGGCCGTGAAAATATTGTAGTTATTGCCGACGAAGCCCATCGTTCACAATACGGATTCCGGGGTAAGACAGTCGATGATAAAAACGAAGCAGGAGAAATTATCGGAAAGAAAACCGTTTATGGTTTTGCTAAATATATGCGCGACGCTCTCCCTCATGCCACCTATCTCGGGTTTACGGGTACTCCGATAGAGAATACGGATGTGAATACCCCAGCCGTATTCGGTAATTACGTGGATATATACGATATCGCACAGGCTGTTAAAGACGGAGCTACGGTGCGGATATTCTACGAAAGCCGTTTGGCAAAAGTTGCTCTTAGTGAAGAAGGACGCAAGCTGGTAGAAGAGCTGGACGACAATCTGGAGCAGGAAGACCTCACCGACACCCAAAAGGCAAAAGCCAAATGGACACAGCTTGAAGCATTGATCGGGAGTGAAAACCGTATGCGAAGTATCGCTGGTGATATTGTTTCTCATTTTGAGCAACGGCAAGCCGTATTCGAGGGAAAGGGAATGATCGTCACCATGAGCCGCCGGATAGCTGCGGAACTCTATCAGGAAATTATAGCATTACGACCTGACTGGCATTCGGACGACTTGAATAAAGGAGTAGTCAAAGTAGTGATGACTACAAATTCATCGGATGGCCCAGCCATCTCGCGCCACCATACTACCAAAGAACAACGCCGCAGATTAGCCGACCGGATGAAATCTCCCGACGATGAACTAAAACTCGTAATCGTGCGGGACATGTGGCTGACAGGATTTGACGCACCCAGTATGCATACACTGTATATCGACAAACCGATGAAAGGTCACAATTTGATGCAGGCCATTGCACGTGTAAATAGGGTATATAAAGATAAACCCGGGGGGTTGGTTGTAGACTATCTGGGTATAGCTTCTGATTTGAAAAAAGCACTATCTTTTTACTCTGACGCAGGTGGTAAAGGTGACCCAGCTTATGCACAGGAACAAGCCGTAGCTCTGATGCTCGAAAAACTGGAAGTTATTTCCGGTATGCTGCACGGCTTCCCGTATGAAGAATATTTTGAAGCAGATACTTCCCGGAAATTAAGCACTATACTTGCCGCTGAAGAGTTTATACTTGGTTTGAATGATGGTAAAAAACGATTTATCAACGAAGTAACAGCCTTATCAAAAGCCTTTGCAATAGCCGTTCCGCACGATCAGGCGATGGACGTGAAAGACGAAGTAGCGTTCTTTCAGGCAATAAAAGCAAGGCTCGCCAAATTCGATAACTCCGGCTCCGGACGAACCAATGAGGAATTGGAAACCACCATCCGGCAGGTGATAGATCAGGCCCTTGTTACGGATCAGGTAATAGATGTGTTTGACGCTGCCGGACTTAAAAAGCCTGATATATCTATTCTATCGGAAGAGTTCATGGCCGAACTCAAAGGGATGGAGCATAAAAATGTAGCATTGGAGGTATTAAAAAAACTTCTTAATGACGAGATCCGTAACCGGGCAAAGAAAAATCTGGTGCAAAGTAAATCACTAATGGAGATGCTCGAAAACTCCATCCGCAAATACCACAATAAGATACTCACCGCAGCCGAAGTCATTGAAGAACTGATAAAGTTAAGCAAAGACATTGTGGAGATGGACAACGAAGCAAAAGCGATGGGGTTGACCGACTACGAATATGCCTTTTACACAGCAGTCGCCGACAACGACAGCGCCCGGAAACTGATGGAGCAGGATAAATTACGTGAACTGGCGGTAGTTCTTACTGAAACTATCCGGCAGAATGCATCCATAGACTGGACAATCAAAGAAAGTGTCAAAGCAAAACTGAAAGTATCGGTAAAACGCCTGCTCCGCAAATTCGGCTATCCACCCGACATGCAAATGCTGGCCACGGAAATAGTACTTAAACAGGCAGAAATGATCGCGGAAGAACTAACAAAATTAAAATAAAGTAAATATGAATATTGACGCAGATGTTAAAAGTATTTCTAAATTGAAAGATTACTTTTTTTTAGTTCCTGATTATCAACGGGAATATGTGTGGAAACCAGAAGATCAAGTTGAGCAATTTATGATAGACATAGAAAATGAGTTTGACACAGACTCCAGTCAATCCCAAAGTAGCTACTTTATTGGGTCAATTATAATTGTCAAAAACAGAGATAAATATGAAGTCGTTGATGGACAGCAGCGTCTAACAACAATTATGATATGTCTTTGTGCATTCCGTGATTTATTAGAAGGGAAAGAGTCTGAGTTAAATTCCATACAGAAAAAATACTTCCAAAGTATAGCAGATTTATTATTTGACTTTGATATGGAAACTGATCAAACTAAAAGCAGGTTGGAACTTCAATATAGTGAGAGTTGTGATTACTTAGATAAATTAATTCAGGGAAATGTAGATGCAATTATAGAAGATACACCTTCTATCCTTAAGATGAAAGAAGCATATAATAAGATCATCGAACATTTGGAAGTTTTTTTAAGTAATGGAATAGATCAACTAACTAATTTCGCTAAATATTTTCTAACAAAAATAGATCTTGTTGTAATAGAATCCGAAAATTTGAGCAGTGCGCTTAAAATCTTCGAAACTATAAATCAGCGAGGAGCAGGATTAAATGCGATGGATTTGGTTAAAAATTTACTATTTAGCCAAACTGAAGAGTCAGATTTCAATGACATTAAGGAGATATGGAAAGACATTATTAAAAATTTACAGGAATGTAAAGAAGATCAAAATCCACTCCGATTTTTACGTTACTTTCTTATGGCTCGTTATCATAATGGAATCATGAGAGAAGATGATATATACAAATGGATTATATCTCCAGAAGGAAAAAGAGCAACGAAATATGAAACACAACCATTAACTTTAGCAAAGGAATTAAAATCTTTATCTAAAAGATATTCTGACTTAGTAATAGCTACAGAATGGATTCGTGATGGCAGTGCTTTCCCAAATACTACAAACATTGGTTTTATCAATAAGTACAAATCCCGCCAGCATTTAATAATGCTATTAGCTTTAAAAGAGAATTGCGATAAATCTGTAATCGAATATTTGGCAGAGCAACTGGAAAGTTTCTTCTTTTATAGTTCAACTCTACGGATTCAGGCTAAAAATAATGAACGGCTCTTGGCTGGCTGGGCGCAAAAAGTGAGAAATTTTTCTTCAATTCAAGATATCTGTACAGCAATTAATGAAACGATGCTACCATACCTAATCGACAAAATCCCCCAATTTAAATCTGAATTTAAATCTCTTGCTCACTGGGTTTATAATCCTTTATATCGGCTTAGATATGTCTTAGGAAAAATTGAAAACACTATTTTACAGAAATCCAATTTACCTTTGTTTGGTCATGATTTCATAAATAGTCTGCAAATTGAACACATTCTGCCACAAACACCTCAAGATGGGAATATTTCTGCAGACTTTAGCGATATAGATGATTACCATGGATATGTTTACCGTATCGGCAACATTACACTTTTGGAAAGTACAATCAATCAGGCAGTAAATAATTGCAATGATCTAACCTCTGATCAATGGTTTAAAGATAAGCAACATGAATATTCTAAATCTGCTTTACTGTCTACTAAATTGCTTAATAATAATTTTGGAGTAGGATTTAACACAGCAGTAAACAGATTTAAAAATGATCTAAATTATAGTTTTGACACATGGGGAAAGAATTCAATAGATAAACGTCAAAATATTCTTCTTGATTTAATTTTTGATACCTGGCGAATAAACAACAAGAGAATTGACCGTATTTGACAACTGAGTGCTTGAATGTCAAGTAAAAGCGACTACTCCTACTGTACAAATATCCAATTTGCATTGATTCTGCAAAATCTTCATTCACAGAAATAAATACCATTTATACACGAGCAATAAATAATTTGAAATGAATATTAATGAGTTCCTAAATGCTGTAGAAGAGCTTTTTTATGAAGATGAAAGCCCAACTTATATCATAAATCGCCTTGAGAACCAACGAATCACGCTTGTAAAGTTGATCAATAAATTAGATGAGGTCGCGTTAAGATATTTTTCTGTTCAGAAAGATACTGTTAAACGAAATATAAAGGATCTTTACGATGTAATAATTGAAAGTGTTGAACTATTCTTGAGTGGACAGTTTGGTGAAAGTCAACAGAGGATTTATGATATGTTCTTTGATAGGAGTAATAAAAAACGCCAAGTTTTACCAGCTAAAGGCCTAACTATTGAAAAGACAAATCCATTTTTCAGATTAAGAAGTAACAATACTTATAATTTATACGAAAAAAAGGAGATGTTTCATATTCCTTTTGAGAAAAGAGGAATTGTTGGTAATCAGAGATACAGTATGTCGGGTTATCCTTGTTTGTATTTAGGTAGTTCCATTTACTGTTGTTGGGAGGAAACAAATAGACCTAATGTGGATATGTTTAATGTCGTATCATTAAAGCATGTAAGAGAATTAAAATTTATAGACCTTACAATACCAACTATTGAACCTCATGTGTTTAGCGAAGATTTCGTATATCAAATTATATTACCTTTGGCTTGCTCTTTAAGAGTGATTGACAAAGATCATTCATTTAAATCCGAATATATAATTCCACAGAATGTCCTTAGCTGCATTATCAAACGAAATTCCAAAGATATTGTTTCGTATGACGGCATAATGTATACATCAAGTACATATGGCCGAAAACAGTGTTTATTCTCAGATAAAGAAAGAATGATTAACTATATTATTCCAATAAAAACATCTAAAGAAAAAGGATTGTGTAATGAACTTGTAGAAAGCTTCCATCTAACAGAGCCTACCTCAATGCTAATAGAGCGTATGAAAAAAAATGCCAGAGAAATTATATTACCTTTAAAAAATAGGGCTGCTGTAGATATATATCATAATACGACTTGGGGTATAACAGAAGAAAAACTGGTAAACCGTGAACATACAATAATTCAATAATCATATAATCTTTTTAGATCGGTCAACTAGGAAATAGTTAATAATAAAAATATGATTTAATGGATTGACAAAATAGAGAAGATTAAAATTTAAAGTTGCTTTAAAACTTAAAAAAGATTATCTTTGTTTATACACTCAGCAAAGCGGTGCAAAACGAAGTGTTAGAATCGTGATTTATTCGTAACCCTAACGATTTTTGAAATTTGCAAAACAAAGATATACAGATGGTTAAATAGTAGGCTCTACTTATCCAGCCACACAAAAAAAGCCCTTAACAGGGCATTTTTCATATAGAGACTCTAAATGTTACTTCTTCTTCTCTTCTATTTTCTTTAAAACTTCCTCCTGAATTGCGGCAGGCGTGGGTTCATATTGGAAGAACTCCATGGCATAATTGGCTCTGCCGGAAGTGATATTCCTGAGTTGGGTCGCATAGCCGAACATCTCCATCAGCGGCACCGTTCCAATTACTTTTTGAGAACCTTTACGATATCTCCTCATGGATTCGATTTTACCTCTCCGGCGGTTCAGGTTGCCGACCACCTCTCCAATGTATTCATCGGGCGTATTGACCTCTATTTTTACCACAGGTTCTAAAAGAATCGGTTTAGCCTTTTTAAAGCCCTGTTTAAAACAGATGTCCGCACATATCTGGAAAGCCATATCGGAGGAGTCTACCGCGTGATAAGCACCGTCAATGGCATACACTTTGACGTCAACAACAGGGAATCCGGCAATAATACCTTTGGCCATACATTTCTGAATACCTTTGTTTACCGAAGGAATATATTCACCCGGAATAACACCGCCCTTGATCATATCTACAAATTCGTAACCTTTTCCTGTATTGGGTTCCAAGCGAAGAACGGTATGCGCAAATTGTCCTTTTCCGCCGGATTGCTTAGCGTGTTTATAATTCGATTCAACCGTTTCGGAAATGGTTTCGCGGAACGCCACGGATGGCTCGCCCACTTCAACCTCTATTTTAAATTCTTCTTTTAAACGGTCAACCATGATCTCAAGATGTAATTCCCCCATTCCCGAAATAACGGTCTCTTCGGTTTCTTCATCGTATCTGGCATGGAACGAAGGATCCTCGTTGACCAGTTTACTCAATGCTTCGCCGAGTTTATCCTTATCTTTCTGTTTGACAGGCTGTATTTTTAACTCGATAACCGAAACCGGAATATGTATGGATTCCAGTAATAACGGGTGATCGACGTCACACAGCGTATCTCCGGTTTTTGTCGTTTTCATGCCCACCAAGGCCACAATTTCACCTGCACCGGCTTCGCTGATCTCTTCACGTTCTTTCGCTTTGATGCGGAAAATCCTCCCTACCCTCTCGTTTTTCTGCCGGGTCGCATTTAAAAACGGCATTCCGCTTTGAATTTTTCCTGAGAAAATACGGATAAACGTCTGTTGTCCAACGTACGGATCATTGATCAATTTAAATGCCAATGCGGAGAAGTGTTCATTGGAGGATGGATTTCTTGAGATCATTTTCTCTTCATCATCTACATCATGACCTATGGTCGCCCCAATATCAATAGGAGAAGGTAAAAAGTTTACCACTCCGTCCAATAGAAGTTGAACTCCTATATTTTTATAAGCAGCTCCACAGAAAACAGGTGTAATCAACAACTTCAGGGTTGCGCTTCGTATTGCTTCCATCAATTTTTCAGATTGCACTTCTTTCTCTTCGAAGAAACTTTCCATGATCTCTTCATCGAAATCGGCTAATTTCTCCACGATAAAACTTCTGGCGGTCTCCAATTTTTCAAGATACTCTTCCGGAACCGGTATTTCAGTGCGTTTCTCGTTATCAAATGTGTATGCTTTTCTGTAGATCACATCAATGATTCCTTCGAAAGAATCTTCCGAACCTATCGGTATTTGCAACGGCAGGGCATTCGCGTCAAGATACTTGTTCATTTGTCCGAGAGCCGCTTCAAAATCGGCACCGGTCCTATCCATTTTATTGATAAAGGCAATTCTCGGAACCCTGTAACGTTCGGCCTGGTTCCACACGGTTTCGCTTTGTGGTTCTACGCCGCCCACCGCACAAAAAACGGCAACCATTCCATCTATAACCCGTAACGAACGCTCTACTTCCACGGTAAAATCCACATGTCCGGGTGTGTCAATCAGGTTAATCTGGTGGTCATTCCATTTGCAGGTAATGGCCGCGGAAGCGATGGTAATCCCCCTCTCCTGTTCCTGTTTCATAAAATCCATGGTGGCTTTTCCATCATGTGTTTCACCCAGTTTGCGACTTGTTCCGGTAAAATAGAGAATACGTTCCGTTAAAGTGGTCTTTCCGGCATCGATATGGGCCGCAATTCCGATGTTTCTAAGCTTATTTAATGACATAATTTGATCTAAAATGCAATGATATATTCGTAAAAATGTTGATTATAAGTTGTTTATATATGGAAACACTTGTTTTTTCGAGCCTGCAAAGGTACAATTTTTTAGGTAAATTTCCTATATAAATAAAAACAGGGAAAATTTAATTGCATTTGTTATGCTATAAGCATCCGGGACACATGAAAATTATGCATTACCGGGTCAACCCTTTGATGAAATATTTCTGAAATAAAACCGGATCGTCAATCCAACTATTGTGTCCGGCATTCGGAATAACCAACAGTTCGATATTCTTATAATTTACCAATTGTTCTTTTAATGTTTCCGCATTGAAATCGAGGAAGTCATGATCGCCGTTGATAATCGTCGTTTTTACTTTATCATTCATGACAGGCCTGTAATCGTATTTCCAGTCGACAGTTCCGGACATTACGGAAGCATCCTTTTTATAATACCCCATCCCCCCTTTCATCAAATGATGTTTGCCGACATCATAAATATTAACGCTGGCAAACAGTATTCTCCAGTGTTCTGTTACATCTTTATGAGAATATGGTGAGTCATCCTTCACAGGCTGCCAGAGGCTGTCAATACCCTTTTCTTTGTATGGCTGAAGTAAATCCACAACTTCTTTCCGGTTCATGAGATAATTGACCTGTTCGGCGTAACGTTGCGTAAAAATATTTCCCGAACTATCCGATTTGGGAGGGATTATACCGGCCAGTACCAAATGGGATACCAATTCCGGATGTTGGCTGGTAAACTCCATACCAACCAGCGTACCCATAGAGTGGCAGAACAACTTTACTTTTTTTGATTCCAAAGCTTTCACCAATGCGTACAAATCATCCACATTTTTCCGGAAGCTAAGGTTAGTCGTGGCTGTGGGCGATAATAAAGAGCCTCTTTGATCGTAAAGGATGAAATGAAACCGGTCTTCCAATCCTTTTATCGCATCCGTCATATAATCGTGATTAGCCCCAAATCCACCATGAACCACTATAACGGTATCTTTTCCTCCCTTAATTTCTTTTACATAGACATCCACATCTCCTCTCCGCAAATACCATTCGGTAAAATTCCCGTCCTGCGCGAATAGTGAAAGGGACTGGATAAACAGCAGTGTCAAAACCGGGAATATTTTTTTCATATCTTAATATTTAATTTGCATGGTTCAAAGATAAAAAAGTAGTCCAATAAAACAGGTTTTCGTCCTTCAAAATACTTATGTTCATTTTTAGGACATTCTATCATAGTCACGACCTATTGCATTACCGTAAAGGGAATTCAGTTTTTTACAATCGCTATCCTTATGAGCAGTTCTATTTTGGACTTCAGCTCCTCCGAAGATTCCGAATTCTGTTTAAAGGCGCTTACCGCGGCAGCCATCACGTGAGCCATTTCTTTTGGAGTTACCCGACCGGCAAGTTGTCCGGCAGGGAATAGGGATAAAATACCGGCGATATCATTTTCATATATCTCCATACTTTTCCGCATACTCTCTTTGGCAAATGGAAACGTACATTGGTAAAGCTCCCTGGCCTCTGTCGACATATTGAGCAGTTCGTACATCCGAATACTCCAGATTTCAAAAACCTTTCTCAATTTATCCAAAGCATTTTTGATCCCGGCTGTTTCATTCCTGACCTTATCCGATAATTCATCAGCTAAAAGAAGCATCACTTCATTGAAGATCTCCTCCTTACCCGGAAAGATAAGATACAACGCCGGCCTTGAAATTCCGGAAGCCACGGCAATATCATGCATGGTGGTTTTGACATATCCGTATTTAAAAAAAACCTCCCGGGCCGCCTCTAAAACTCTTTTTCTCTTTTCTTCCAAAATTTTATTTTAAAATGAGTGAAATATCTGACAAATATACTACTTTTGTCAAAAGTATAAAAATAAATAATACAAAGTTGAAATAGAAAAAATACGTCACACTTTCCACCTTACCAATAAGAGAATCAGTAATATATGAATAAACATTTTCACCGGATCGACTGTAACAGGAAGATAACACAGTCGACAAAAACGTTATCAGGTAATCGTTATGGTAAGAAATGCTTCCAAAAATGACAAAAATGGGAGCCTTAATGTTGAAAAAAGAATGAAAAAACAGAAAAATAAAAAAAGAATACGTATCATGTGGATTATTATATCAATTATAGCGGTTTTGGGAATTACCGTTATCATCTTTTTGAATTTGCCCCGTTTCGGAAGTCTTCCGCACGGAGAAAGAGTGGAAAAAATCAAAACGTCTGAAAATTATCGTGACGGATCGTTCCAAAATATACATGAAACCCGACAGATCACTTCCGATAAAAGTTTTCTTTCGACTGCCTTTGAATTTTTATTCGGGAAAAAAGAACGCCTGCGTCCGGAAACGGAATTACCTTCCGTGAAGACCGACCTATGGGAATTGAACCGGAATGAAAACGTACTGATATGGTTCGGGCACTCCTCTTATCTGATCCAAATCGATGGAAAACGAATATTAGTCGACCCCGTACTCAGCGGCGCAGCTTCTCCAGTTTCGTTTTTCAATAAACCGTTTAAAGGCACAAATGTGTACAAACCCGAAGATATTCCCGATATAGATTACCTGATCATCTCTCACGATCATTGGGATCATCTGGATTATAAGACGGTGATGAAACTAAAAGATCGTACCGGGAAAATCATTTGTGGTTTGGGTGTCGGAGAACATTTTGAATATTGGGGATTCGATAAGAACCGTGTGGTGGAACTTAACTGGAATGAAAACGCGGAAATCGGGGATGGTTTTAAAATCTATTGTCTGCCTTCACGCCATTTTTCAGGACGGAGTTTATTTCCTAACCGGTCGTTATGGGCTTCCTATTTAATAGAAACACCATCACGGAAAATTTATATCGGAGGCGATGGCGGATATGATTCCCATTTTGCGGAAATCGGGAAACAATTTAAGGATATCGATCTTGCGATACTGGAAAACGGACAATATAACGAAGACTGGAAATATATCCATTTGTTACCGGAACAGATCGTGCAGGCGTTCCGGGATCTGAATGCGAAAAAACTGTTTACCGTCCATCATTCTAAATTCGCCCTGGGTTACCACCCCTGGGATGAGCCGGTAAAGAACATCTCCGCGTTTGCGGAAAAAGATTCCCTGAATCTGCTTCTGCCCATGATCGGCGAAAAAATAAACTTGCAAGATACAACTTACAACATCCGTAAATGGTGGGAAGCAATAAAATAAAAAATATGAAAAAAGCTATTGTATACGGAGCCAGCGGACTGGTCGGGTCTTATATTCTCGAAACCTTATTGAATAGTCCCGATTATGAACAGATCATAGCCGTTGTCCGGAAAGATTTGAATATCCGGCATGCCAAATTACTGACGTTGGCGGGCGACTTTTCTTCTTTACCTGATCTGACGAAAGGAATTGCAGTGGATGAGGTATATATTGCACTCGGTACCACGAGAAAGAAAACACCGGATCAAAAAGAGTATTACCGGATCGACCATGATTACCCGGTTTTAGCGGCAAAATCGGCCAAAGAGAATGGCGCCAAAACCGTCTTACTGGTTTCCTCTATCGGAGCCAATACCAAATCAAAAGCATTCTATACCAGAACCAAAGGAGAAACCGAACAGGATATTATAAACCTGGATTTTGACCATACCTGTATTTTCCGACCTTCCCTGATTTTAGGAAACCGAAAAGAAAAACGAATTATTGAGAAAACATTTATGGCTGTCTGGAAAGTCATTAATCCGGTATTATCCGGAAAAATGAATAAATACAAAGGAATTGAAGCAAAAAATATAGCCCGGGCCATGGTCGGCGCCGCAAATCATCCGGATGGCAAAATGAAAATATTTTATTGGAAAGAGATGATGGATTTGCAATCGTGAAAATTATACTGTTCCGTTGCCGGATATTTTCCTGATAATTATTTGATTTTCTATTAAATGAGAGACAAGATAGAAATGATCATGACGACAACCTGTGAATTAACGGCTTTTATCGTTAGTTTTGAATACGGCAGATGAAATAGTTGCCGGTTACCGGTCCTTACTATTGCAGGTTTGCAAATTTTTGTTGTTTTGAAAGTCCGGCTATCGTCTTTGCTATTCTATCCACTTTCGTTTTATCTGTTTTTGCAGCATATATCCACTTCACATATTTTTGTTGTTCATTTTCGTTAAGTGAATTAAAAAATGTTAATGCTTCGGGGGTATCCTGCAAACATAACCATAACTCTGCGGGAATTTCGAACGGATCGTTATCGGCATATAAAATAAGGTGCACATAATCGCCGGCTTCTTTTTTAATTTTCTTTCTGATTTCAGCTTTTACCGACAGGAATAGTTTCCCGGTTCCTTTTACTGTCGGCATCAAATGGTAATTGCTGATTTCATAGCCGTCAATAGTGCCTTTTACTTTTACCCAGCCGAAATGAGATTTTTTGTCAGGTAAAATTTCGGGAATGATCGTATAGGTCCAACCACTTTTACCGGGAAATTTTTCCAGCAAATACTCTCTATTGACCAATGGTTTTTCACTCATATTATTTCTACTTTTTTCTGCCATAGCATATTATTCTTATTATCAATTGTAATATGAATATGTGTGGATATTTTACGTTCCAATTCCCCTATTTATACTGCAGAAAAGGTATGGTATGATAAAAATCCCTCCTTAATTGGTTAAATTACCATGCAACAAAAATAAATATTATTTCTCCCTCAGATAAGTCTTATGAAATAAATTTCCAAAAGTATGGAACTTTCCCACATAAATCGGAAAAGGTATTCAGTATAATCCAATGAACGGTCAAAAGTCATTTACAAATACAGAGATCCGAATGACGAAAAATATATCCCGCAATTCAAATATTTTTGCCGGTTAAAGTGGTATCTTTGCTGCCAATTTTACACCATGAACCCAAAGGCTAAAGGATATATACTGGCTACCATTGCTGCCGCTACTTACGGGATGAATCCTCTTTTCGCGCTTCCGCTATATAAACATGGAATGGATCCCGATTCGGTACTTTTTTTCCGATATCTTATCGCAATTCCTATTTTGGGCGTAATGATCAAAGCGCGCGGACGTAACCTCAAAATCAGGCGGAAAGAACTTCTGCCACTTATGGCCATGGGATTACTGGTCGCTTTGTCTTCGCTGACGCTTTTTCAGAGTTACACTTACATGGAGGCCGGAATCGCTTCCAGTTTATTGTTTGTTTACCCGATTATGGTTGCCCTGATCATGACCTTTGTTTTCCGGGAAAAAATCACTTTGCTGACAGTACTTTGCATCTTAATGGCTCTCGGAGGGATTGCGCTGCTTTATCAAAGTAGCGACGGCGCGGCGCTAAGTCTCACCGGAACGCTGCTTGTGATGACCTCGGCTTTATCGTATGCCATCTATATCGTGGGTGTGAACCGTCCTATATTTAAGGATGTTGCCACACTCAAAATCACATTTTACGTTTTAGTGTTCGGATTATCCCTGTTTCTGGTAAGAGTGGATTTCGGGACAAGCCTTGTACTTCCCGGACAATGGTACCTGTGGTTCAATCTCATTGCTCTGGCGATTTTCCCGACGGTCATATCATTTCTCTGCACCACCAGCGCCATTCAGTATATCGGGTCCACTCCCACCGCAATACTCGGTGCACTTGAACCCGTCACGGCTGTATTTTTCGGTGTAACGGTTTTCGGGGAATCGCTGACTTTGCGGATTGTCGCGGGCATCCTGTTGATCATCCTGGCGGTAACCCTTATTATCGCGGGAAGTAATCTCAAATCCTACATGGTCCGCTTCCGGAAATTATTCCCGAAGCTTCCGGCGAAGAAATAGACATACGCGGTAAAACTACAAACTCCCATTCTTTAGGTAACCGGCAGGAGAAATATCATTGCAGACGTTGTGCCAATATTTTTTCCATTTCAGGACGAAAATGGTTTCCCCATTCCTCAATTTGCCTGATGATCGGTATTAAAGTTTTTCCGGTTTCTGTAATGGAATATTCGGAATGAGGCGGTAATTCGGCAAAAATTTTCTTTTTTATCATGCCATGGGTTTCCAGTTCTTTGAGTTGCTGGTCTATAACCCGCGGGCTCGCGTCGGTAAAATGCCGGTGAAGCTCGCTCGGACGCATCTGCTTTTGATTTAATTCCAACAAAATACAGCTTTTCCATTTTCCGCCCATTACTTCCATTGTAATTTTGACGCCGCATTCAATATCAAATGGTATTTTCTTTTCATACATAGATATTCATGTTTTTCACAAAGATAGTATATCTTTCAAAGATAAGTATATGGATAAATTTATCAGTATAGGATAAATTCCGCAATAGTGGTTTAAAAAGATCAAATCATATACCTTTGTATTTCATAATAAATTAAAATGAAGCGGAAAATTTTACTATCTATAACCATACTTGTTCATATTTCTAGTTTAAATGGACAGGAAAACAAATCAAATCATCCTATGACAGAAAATAAATCAACTTTACGGCTTATTTATCCTCAATGGCAGGGAGGCGGTACCATTGCCGATTTCATCCCGGAACTTCCGGCTGAAGATGCCTACAAAGGTTACTATCTGGGTTCACAATTATTGAAGATGCTTGCTCCGCGAAGCAATCAGGAAACAATGGAAGTCCCCGTATCTTTGGATATAAACGACAGAGCCATGGAAAAAGGTATTATCTCGTACAGGGCTATTTTAAGACAATCCAAAGCCGCTTTGGATATCCTTAGGAAAAATAATCCCGACCGCATCGTAACATTGGGCGGAGAATGCTCGGTAAGTGTGGTACCGTTCACTTATTTAGCGGAAAAATATGCCGGTGATGTCGCCATTGTCTGGATCGATGCGCATCCTGATCTTAATCTACCCGGCGAAGGCCACAAAGGTTATCATGCAATGGCTTTGACCGCATGTATGGGAATGGGCGATGAAGAGATGATGGATCTTCTTCCCGCAAAAGTAGAAGCATCCAATGTATTACTTGTCGGACTGCGGGCCTGGGAAACGGAAGGCGGCACACAGGAACGGCAAAAAGAATTAGGCATAAAACATTTGTCGCCTGCTGAAGTTGCCGGTAATAGTTCAGGGGTCATTCAATGGCTGAAAGGTACGGGGATGTCCAAAGTTCTTGTTCACTTCGATTTAGACGTGATAGATCCGCAGGAAATGATATCGGCTGTCGGCACAGACCCTGACGGCATGAAGATAGATGAAGTGGTGAGAGTGATTCAGGATATTTCAAACCACTTTGATTTGGCAGGACTTACTATTGCCGAACCTATGCCGCGTGTTGCCATAAAAATTAAAAATATGCTGGATGAATTGCCTTTATTGAAATAGGAATAGGATATATTATTAAGTGAAAATTTTCACGGATAATCTTGATATATAAGAATTTTCCCACTCAATATCAACTATTTACTTTTCTCTTTCTTCCGATCATCATCACACTGATTAAAATCACAATCAACCCTGCGATTTGGACAATAGTGACATTTTCGTGTCCGAAGGTAACACCGAGGAAAACGGCGATAAAAGGATTGACATACGCATGCGTAGCTACTTCCGTGGCGGGGCGTACTTTCAGGAGCCATACATAAGCGGTATAGGCAAGTATTGATCCGAAAATGATAAGGTAAATAAGAGACAGCCACGACGATAAAGGGACAAGAGTGAGATCCGTGTGGATATCTCCTGAAACAAAAGAACATATCCAGAAAGCGGCGCTGGCAAAAAGCATTTGCCAGGCAGAACCGGCAAATGCATACACATTTTCTTCTTTGGAAGAACGATATTTAGCATAAAGAGTTCCCAATGCCCATGAAATGCAACCGAAAATCAGCAGGATTACGCCGTATTCGCTATGGGGCTGAAGTGCACTGATTTTTAATTGTTCCATATAAAGCATTAAAACACCCAGAAATCCGGTGATTACTCCTATTATCACAAAAGGATTCCGGAAATTCTTTTTCCACATGGGTACATCCAGCGCCATAATCCATATTGCTGTGGAAGCTGCAATAATAGCCACGAGACTGCTGCTTAAATAACGTTGTGCCAGCATGACCACAGCCATATCTACAAAAAGAAGTACGATTCCGCTGATCGCGGATTTCTTAATGAGACTTTTCTTGAAAATCGGTTCTTTCCTTTTGTAGCAAAGGCCAAGCAGTATCAGTCCGGCGGCAGTAAAACGTAAAGCTCCCAGCAGGAAGGGCGGAAATCCTTTCAGCGCCACTCCTATAAAAAAATAGGTGGAACCCCAGACCACATAAATAAGGAAATAGGCAATGATAATATCCCATTTCATTTTACTGTTACCGTCTGGATTTCCCATTATCCGAAAATATTTTTTATCGCAGTGAGTCCATCCGAAAGTAATTGCCGGGGACAAGCAATATTGAGGCGGATAAATCCTTCCCCGTTATCTCCGTATAAAGTACCTTCATTAACCCACACTTTTTCTTTCTCCAATAATAACTGGGCAATCCCGGAAGAAGGAATGCCTAAAGCCTTACAGTCAATCCATACCAGATAGGTGGCTTCCAACGGTAAAACCTTAAGCCGGGGAAGATTCGTGTTGATAAAGGTTTTAAGAAATTGATAGTTTTGGTATAGATATTCTTTTAACTGTATTAGCCATTCTTCTCCTTCGTCATACGCCGCTATGAGTGCTTCTATGGCGAATACGTTGATTTCGCATACTTCGTTTATGTTTAAAGCTTTATCTATTTTTCTACGGATTTCTTCATCCGGAGCTACGATATTGGCCACCTGGATACCTGCCAGGTTAAAAGTTTTACTGGGTGCTGTGCAGGTGACCGAATGTTGCAGAAAATCATGATTAAGGGAGGCAAAAGGAATATGTTCAAATCCCGGATGAACCAAGTCGCAATGTATCTCGTCGGAAATAATTTTAACCTGATGTTTTATACATATTTCACCTATACGGGTAAGTTCTTCGGCTGTCCACACCCGTCCTACCGGATTATGCGGATTGCAAAGCAGCATTACCCTGGCTTTGGGATCGGAAGCTTTTGCTTCGAGGTCATCGAAATCAATCGTGTAACAGCCGTTTTCATAGATAAGGTCATTGGAGACGGTTTCACACCCGTTATTTCTTATGGAAGAGAAAAAGCAATTATAGACGGGTTCCTGCACAATTACTTTATCTCCGGGCGACGTCAGGGCCTTAATAACGGCGGAGAGCGCCGGAACCACGCCGGTTGTATAGAGTATCCACTCTTTCCGGATATTAAAATCATAATGTTTTAAGAACCAGAAAATGAGCGCTTCGTAATAAGAATCCGGAACTTTAGCGTAACCGAATATTCCGTGCCGTACACGTTTTTCCAGTCTGTCAATGATGGGTTGAGCGGTACGGAAATCCATATCCGCCACCCACATCGGCAGGAGAAAATTATCAGGTTTTGAATCCCATTTGTACGAATTGCTTCCTCTTCTGGGAATTATTTC
>CALECM010000056.1 GCA_937949745.1 uncultured Bacteroidales bacterium
TGAGTTTTATCGGCCATAATTGTTAAGGCTTCATTGTATGTTTTATTTTGGGATTCTTCAAGGAATTTAACTGGGTTATTTCCTCCCCAATCACACTTAAAACATTTGTATATGTTCTTTTTGGTATTGACGTTAAGAGCATCCTTTTTATGGCACATGGGACATTCACCGGTAAATGTGTTC
Source organism: uncultured Bacteroidales bacterium (assembly GCA_937949745.1). Taxonomy (GTDB): domain Bacteria; phylum Bacteroidota; class Bacteroidia; order Bacteroidales; family WCHB1-69; genus JAGVVH01. Next base: position 184 of record CALECM010000056.1, read on the forward strand.
GCACTCTTTTTTTTCAGGGTAACAAATTCCTCTATCACGTCAAATAATTTGGCTTCCTGTTTGATTTGTTCGGCCAGTTCTTTATCTATGTATTTACTCATATTGGTTCTTTGGGAAGGTTAAAAGATTTTTTCCTGAAAAAAGGATTCGATCAAATCCCTATCTGATTTTTTTAAGTAAGTCCGGCCGGTTCGCCAGTTATATAAAATGGCTTCGGACACATCACAATATTCAGCCAGCTGTTTTATTTTTTGGAAATATTCTAAATAAGGAATCTGTTTTAAGTACTGATCCAAGTGTAAGTAATAATCATTCATATCATCAATGCATTTTTATAGTCCAAAATCATATTCCAATACAATTACATCGAACAGGGCGGTATCACAATCAATCCGGGGATAAATTTTTTTAATCTCCTCAATAGCTAAATTTTTCCCCATACCCATATCAGTGATAAATATTACTTCGTGGATATCACATAATTTATGCGTGTATACACGCCGTATTTTAACCGGCTGATCATAAACCCCGGTTTTTAATTTAACCTCCATAGTCAGTTGGGTACCCACCTGATATTTTTGGGCATCATGCGGGCGTATAGTTGTAAATAGGTCACAACAAACCTTATTATTCCACGGACGGGAAAACGCAATTACTGGTTTCATAATAGTTTAATTTTATAAATTCCAAAATACATTTGAATACATATTCTGCACAGGTAACATTTACAGCGTTTCCAAAACCTCCAATAACCTTTCTGAAATTTCGTGGAAGCCCATCGACTCCGCATAAATCATAATAATTTCCTTTGGTGTGCACAGCCTTTGTTGTAGATGATATATAAGTCTCTGTTGGTGTGTAGCCATATACAGAAACAGACGATATAGGTCTGAATAACCGGCCTTGGAGTCCTGATATATTGGGGTAGGCAACAATGAACATACGCCGCCTTTGGTTACGGTATCCGAAATCGGAAGCGCACAAAGTACGCCATTGCGCATCATACCCGATGAAGGCAAGTTTCCGGAGTAAGGTATCAAATCCCCGGCTAAGGAGTACTGGGGAATTTTCAAAGATGGCAAAATCCGGTTGCATGGCTTCGAGGATTTCAAGCTGCTTAAATACTGCTGAACTTTTGTCGCCGGCGATCCCTTCCCCTTTTCCATTTGTGGAGATGTTTTGGCATGGGAAACCTCCGGAGATAATATTAACCCTTTGCGTTTTTTCATGATCGAAATTATATATATCGGTTATTTTAGGAATGTTAGGAAAGAAGTGGTCGAGTACCTTAAGGCAAAACTTATCCTTTTCGCATTGCCACAATGTGGGAATATCACACCGTGCCGCAGCTAAATCAAAACCGCCCATACCCGTAAATAATGACCCGTGGGTTAATTGCATGGCCGGTCATTTAAAAATATGCCACCATAATACACCGCATTTATGCGGATCCTTTTGGCTAATTTGGAATCCGTTTTAAAATTCAGCGCCTGCCGAACCGTTGAAAGCGAACACTGGAACGAATCAGCCAGGCGTTTCTTTTCTCCTTTGCCTACTACTATTCTTTTCATACTATTCCTTTCCCCAAATTGAAGTGATGTTGTAAGAATGGAATATTTTTTCAATGGCTCTGGCTTCCGTTACTTTCGGTTCTATATTGCCGTTTAGCCGCATGTACCAGGATTGTTTTGATTTTATACCCAAAACCATCATTATTTGGCTTTTCACCGTGGGTAAATCACCCATTTTAACCTGATTAAGTCCTTTTTGGAAAGAAAATTGACCTTCACTGATAATTGTATCCATAATTTTAAAATTGGTACATATTTTGTTCACTATGTGTACTTTTTTTATTTACTTTTGTCAAGTAAAACTTGACTCGGCAAATATACATAAAATTATGTTCAATCATACATAAAGTATGTATATTTTAAATAACTTTATATAAGTGACTGGTTTTAAAACAGAAAAATTAATTTCATAACAGAACAACTCATCAATCTAACTCACAGAATTATGAATAATAGAAGTATTAATGCTCGGATAAAAGAAATTAGAAAGGCCTACTGCAACGATTCAAATACTGAATTTGCTAAAGCTATGGGCGAAAAACCAAATACAGTTAATAATTGGGTCAGGGAAGGATACAGTGTTGGAATGAGTGTGGTTACCAAAATAGTTTCAAAGTTTCCTATTAATGCCCAGTGGGTTTTGACAGGTGAAGGAGATATGGCAATAAAAGAAGATCCACCACCGGAAATTCCCAATAATCAAATCACAATTCCTTTAGAGGTTTTTGAACAGATTACTCAAATGACGGAAACCATTTTGAGCCAGCAAAAGACAATATACAATCAACAAGAAATTATTTCTGCAAAAGAAAAAATCATAGAAAATTTATTAAACCAATTAAATCAGAAGAAACCAATTAAAGTAAAAAAGGAAGTAAAAAGGGATTTTATTTAGGGCAACCGCCACTTATCGTAGGAGATGACAGGTTAGCCCATAAGGATTCAATTAAAACGAATCTGCAATTTTTTAAAATAAAAGGGTTGAAAAAAAATAATAGTACATTGTGGCAATTAGCTTGCGATAATTAAAACGGTTATATGAAAGAAAAAGATAAGAAAAAAGAAAATAAATCGGAAAATATAGCTATACCACGAGAGATGTTTGAGGAATTTTCAAAGTTGAATGAAACTGTATCATTACAGCAAAAATTGATTGAAAAATTGATGGACGAAAAAAAAGAGTCCAAAAAATAATTACCAACCAAATTAATTTATTATGAAAAAAGTTTTATTATCTTATTTTGTTATTTTAATTTTTACTTGTTCATGTAACAGAAATGATAGTAAGTGCACAGGGGTAATTTGTCACAATGATGGATATTGTATTAATGGTCAATGCGTTTGTCAGGATGGCTACACTGGTGCTGATTGTAGCAGGCAAATAACTCCAACAAAAATACAAATCACTCAAATAAAAGTTTTACGATTCCCCGCAACTAAGAGTAATGGGGCTGGATGGGACTTAACCAGTGGACCGGATATTTTCCCTATTTTTTACAAAGACAACCAAAAATTATGGGAATCTCCCACATATTATGAAGATGCAGATCAAAGATATTATTACGAATTTAATTGCGCTATTAATTTGAATAATCCTAATGATCGATATACTGTTTCTCTTTATGATTACGATCAAGGAACCAGTGATGAATTTATGGGAGGTATTACTTTTACTCCATACAATACCACCAATAATTTTCCAACAACTATAAGACTTGATGCTGGTGGTACTGTAGCATTTGATTTAGTAGTTAATTATTCATGGTAATACACACTATAAATAAGAAAGATTAGAAAGATTTTATGTTTCGCATGTTATTGATTTTAAGAGTTATAAATTAGGTGTTAAAGTTCGAGTCTTGTCACCCCGACACTTATATCGAGAAACTGTTATTTGTATATATTAGAATTTGTTACGCCAGATAATAAATTCAGATGCTGGCTCTATTATATTTTTTTTGTTACATAACGATCTCTAAATTCCACACATATTATTTCAATTAGTAGGCAAAAATACTACCGGAAATCCAGAAATAGAATGTCCACAACTGAAAGACGAAAAGTAATATCAATGTAATATAATGATATTTTCTACTATATAACCATTCTCCTATAAAAATGGTAATTGGAAACAGGACAGAGATAAATCTGGGTACAGAAACCACTGATCCGGATGAAAGTGGAATCAACAAACTGAGCCATATCCATATATTTAAGCTCAGCGGGTATTTCTTCCATGCGAAAACAGCAATGATTGCGGTCAGAATAATATAAATAGAATTAAAGATGGTCATAAAATTAGAATACCTGAATAATGCTTTTAACGGGAAAACAGTTTCTCTACCCCAACCCGCCTGAGCAACATTGAATGCAAAGAAAAAACCCGTTTTTTCTTTCTGGTATAAACAATAAAGCCCGAATGCTATTACTGCACTCAAAAACATACAGGACATCTTTATATTGTGTTTTGTGAAAACTTCCTTAATATAGAGATGTTTTTTTGATAGTATATTTTCCTTTTCCAAATGATACATATATAATGGGATTAAAACAATCAAGCCGTTTACTCGTGTAAGTACCAAAGGTACGATCAAAACAGCAAACCATCCATATTTTTTATTTTCCAATGCCAGAAATGAAAAGATCATAAAGGTAAAAAACACGGCTTCCGTATACATCATCGAGAAATAATAATGGAACGGGAACAGCAGGAAAACCAGACTGGAAAAAAAGGCTTTTTTAGTATCTTTTAATTGCTGTAAGGCGAAATAATAAAATCCGATCAGGCTTAAAAAGGAAAAAAGCAGGGACAGGAAAAAAGCGCTGTGGTTAAAATCAGTGTTGAAAACCTTCATTACAATGCGGTTCATGGCAGGATAAAAAGGAAAAAAAGCCCATTGTGTCTGGGTCCATACGCCGTCGATCACGGAACCGATCGAATCTTTTTCTCTTATTTCCGGATATCCGTCCGTCACGACCCTCTCATACCACCAGGAATCATTTCTCTTGATCAATCCTATATAAGTATCCAAAGAAATGGAAGAGGCGTTTCCGGTAATGAAGGCATTAAGAAGCAGATAGGCAAATTTTACAAGTAAGGAAGCAATAACAAGTTTAAGAATAACCTTCCAGTGTTTCATAAGAATATAATATTATGAGAAGCTTGATATATCCAAAGAACAAAAATAGAAAAATATTATACGCATTGTATTTCCCGGCAGTTTTTAGTTTGCCGTTCCTTTTTTGTATTTTTGCGGTATTAAACAGATATGCATGATAGATAAAACCTGGACATTATTTTTAGACCGTGACGGGGTCATCAATAAGAGGCTATTTAATCGCTATGTAAAGAAACGCGAAGAACTTGAGATCAAACCGGATTTCATGGAAGCCATCAAATTACTCAGGCCGCTTTTCGGACGGATCATCATTGTGACCAATCAGCAGGGTATCGCAAAAGGAGTCACCTCCGAAGCCGAAATTAAGGATGTTCACCAATACCTGAGGGAAATCCTTTTAAAAGAAGGCGTGACCGTCGACGGAATCTATTACTGTCCTCACTTGGAAAATAGTTCATGTGGGTGCCGGAAACCTGACACCGGTATGGCTTTGAAAGCGAAAGAAGATTTTCCCGATATTGATTTTAAGAAATCTGTTATGGTAGGCGACAACCTGTCGGATATTTTATTCGGTAACCGTTGCGGTATGGTCACGGTTTACATCGGGGACGTTTTACCCGAAACGGCTATCGACTCCCCTTCCATGCCGGATTACTTTTGCAAAGACATGATGGATTTTGCCCGCTTAATTATATAATATGGGAACCCGACTACTTTTCCGGCTGATACTATACCCTTTATCATGGCTTCCTCTTCCGGTCCTGTACGGCATTTCCCGGATTTTTTACGGCATTATCGCCTACATGGTCAAATACCGTTCTTCCGTCATTGAAAATAACCTCAGGGCTTCTTTTCCCGAAATGACCGACCGGGAGATCCGGGAAGTGAAAAAAAAGAATTACCGCTTTTTATCCGAAATGGCAGCGGAAATGATCAAGATGCTAAGTATGAGCAAAGCGCAGCTCCGCAAAAGATATTATTGCACCAATCCTGAAATGGTCAATCAATTTTACGATCAGGGAAAAAGCGTCATCCTGATGTCCGCCCATTACAACAACTGGGAATGGATGATCCTGAGCCTTAACGATCAGTTTAAGCATCACGGTGTCGGTGTGGGCGCTCCCAATTCCAATAAGGTCTTTGAAAAGATGATCAATCATGCCAGAACCAGATATGGGACTACGGTGGTTTTCGCCGATACGATCCGTGCAGAATTCAGGAGACGGTATGACCATCGTATTTATACCTCTTATATGATGCTGGCCGACCAGTCTCCCCCGCATCCGGACAAATGCTACATTACCCGTTTCCTGAACCAACCGTCAGGCGTGATCTTCGGTCCGGAATATAACGCCAAAAAATTCGATATTCCGGTACTCTATTATGAAGTTATCAGAGACCGGAAAGGCTATTACCATATCGAGGTAAAGTTGATCACCGAGGATCCGCAAAATACCGCTTACGGGGAAATTACGGAGACATATATCCGGTTATTGGAGAATACCATACGATCTAAACCGGAATACTGGCTGTGGACTCACCGAAGATGGAAACATACTATTACTTCAGATCGTTAAAATTAAATATATATAATTATGGAAAAAACTATCGACACCCTTTTATCCCACAGAAGCATCCGGAATTATTCGGATAAAGAGATCGATGACGTAACTTTGGATCTTATCCTGAAAGCCGCATGTAACGGCTCTACTACCGGTAACATGCAGCTATACAGTATCATCATTACCCGCGATAAAGAGAAGATGAAAGCCATGGCTCCTTTTCATTTCAACCAGCCTATCGCTACCAATGCTCCTTTATTATTAACCTTCTGCGCTGATTTTAACCGGTTTTATAAATTTTGCGAATACCGGGATGCCGAAACCGATGCTTATGATAATATACAGAGTTACCACTGGGCCGTTATCGACGCGATCATCGCGGCACAAAACGCATGTGTTGCTGCGGAATCATTGGGACTGGGCATATGCTGGCTGGGAACCATCACCTATAATGTCGACAAATTCATCGATTTCCTTCAATTGCCGGAACGCGTTATTCCGGTGGCCTGTATTTCGGTTGGCTATCCTGCTTCCGATCCCGGACTTACGGACAAACTACCCGTGGAAGCGTTTATTCACCAGGAAACCTATAGCGATTATACGAAAGAAGATATAGACCGGCTCTACAAAGAAAAAGAAGAGAATCCGAATACTCTGCGCCTTTATGAAGAAAACGGGATCCGTAACCTGGCCCGTATTTTTACTGAAAAACGATATACCAAAAAAGATAATGAACATTTTGCGGCCATATTAACCGAAGCATTAAAAAAACAAAAATTCATGCCTTAAGAACAAAAACTAAAAATATAGGTTAATGATCTATAGATATGGTATAGGATGCTATATTACAAAATTGTTTATATTTGTGACGTAAAATATTAGTAAAATGACACCCAATTACGAGGCTCTTTTTAAGATTACTTACGGACTTTATGTGATTTCGTCGGCTTACGATCAGCAAAAGAGCGGTTTTATCAGCAATACCGTTATGCAGGTGACAGCAGAACCGGTACAGCTTGCGCTTTGTGCCAGTAAAGAAAATCTAACGACGGAACTTATCCGTAAATCAGGAAGGATCGGCCTTTCGGCCCTGACGATCGATACTCCGAGGGAGTTAATCGGTACTTTCGGCTATAAGAGCGGAAGGGATGTGGACAAATTTGCTAACGTCCAATATATGACTACCAGGGATAACATACCCATATTAACTGATCATGTTTCGGCATGGTTCGAAGGAGAAGTAGTGGTTGAACAAGATATGGGAACCCACATGTTATTTATTTTCAGGCTCGAGAACAGCGCCCTCATCAACCCGGACGCCGAACCGATGACCTATGAATATTACAGAAAGATCATGAAAGGAAAGTCGCCTAAGACGGCGCCTACTTATATTAACACACTACAAAAAAAGGAGGAAAAAATGGAAAACAAAGCAATTTGGATATGTGATGTATGCGGTTACGAATATGATCCGGCAGCCGGAGATCCCGATTCCGGAATAGCACCGGGAACCGCATTTGAAGACATTCCGGAAGATTGGGTATGTCCGATCTGTGGAGTGGATAAAAGTAATTTCTCAAAGAAATAATGTTTTACCGGAAGGCTGGAAACACAACCGGGAATAATCATCTGATTTTCCGGAGATTTGTTTCCAGCTTTTTTATTAATATATCCTAAATGAAGCATAGTTTACTATTATTATCAATCTTATTTTCTTTTTTATCAGTATTTTCCCAGGAGATTTCTACAGAGAGAAGTAACTTCAAAGGTGGATTACGCGCTGGTTTTACCGCCAGCCAGATCTCCGGAGACGATCTTTCCGGCTTTAATAAATTAGGAGCTTATGCCGGCGGGTTTGTTAATTTTCCTCTTTCCCAAAATGCAAAATGGAAACTACAGGTCGAACTCAATTTCATCATGAAAGGCAGCAGTCTTTTTACAAGAGGTGTTAATAGTCCGAATATAGGCAGGAAATATACCCTTAACCTTTTTTATACGGAAACACCCGTGATGGTCAAGTATAATTTTTTTAAAGGATTTGAACTTGAATTAGGACCCAGCATAAATTTTTTATTTGCCAGTAAAGAAGTGAATGAACAGGGAGACCTTCACCGTAAACCCTTCCGGTTTTATGAATTTTCTGTTGTAGTGGGATTAAGTTATCTTTTCGTAGAACACTGGGGAATTAATTTCAGGTTTTCCAATTCTATTATTCCCGTCAGGATACCGAATTGGGTGATCAATCAATGGGTAAACAAACAATACAATACCGTGTTGGCCCTTAGCGCCTACTACCAGTTCTGATGTTTTCCTGTTCGTGGATATTCAATGTTTCCTCCATATCCCAGTAACCTCTTACCGTAAATGTTTTTTGTGGGAATATCACTTTCTCAGGTTGGATCTTCTTCCTGTAATTCCCTGTATCCCATTTTCCGTTTCCGTTACGGTCTTCAATAATCTTAATTCTGTAATTACCGGGCGGGAGATGCATATAGGAAAGTGTGGAATTAGATGAAATAAAATTAGTTCGGATTACTTTATTATCCGGGGATAATAATTGGACGATATACGGCATCCGCTCGTCTACCTCAATATCAATGGTAAGATTTCCGTAATCTTTTTCCGATTTGGAAGTAAAACGGAATGTTAAACTGTCGTGAGTCGCGCCGTCGTATCCATAGAATACGGAATCCTTTATTTTTAAAATATAGGGAACTCTTTCTTCAAGCGGAAAAATAAGCGGAAGGGAAGTGACGAACGTATCGGGAACCGAATAATATCTTGTTACCGTATCATTGCCGCTTCTCCGGTTTTGAATGATGACCATGGCAAAACTGTCTACCGGAAGTACGGGATATGAAAAAGTAAGCGTGAACGGTTTGTGTAATTCGCCGCCGTTAAGCGTCCTGATCGATAATTTTTCCGTCTCCTCTGTCCTTCTGGCTCCCCTCCCGCCCCGTTGTGGCTGAAACCTGCCTGGCATGAAATGAACCGTATCCGGACCATGGTTGTCCACAGTCAGTTCAAGGGTAACGGTATCCGTAATTCTGGATTTAAAATACCATGTAACCGTATCCCGTGTATTATTAACGGTTTCCATATGAGAAGGAATTGTGTCAGGTCTCAAAAATTTTGTACTGATCTGAGAAAAGGGAAGTTTAAAGGAGATGCGATAGGCTCCGGGACGGATCATGGCAGGTTTTTCTAAGCGTTGCACCGTATCAACCGGAGTGAAAAGCCATAATTTAACCGGATTATGCCGGACTAAAGTATCTCCATTTTCCCGGTTTCTTCCGACTGTATCCGTTTGGACGGCAGAAGTATCTTTTACCTGTATTACGTGGGCCTTTACCATAGTATCCGAAAAAGCAATGCTTTCATTCGGAAGATCGTAACGTAAATTATTATTGATATCGTTAAGGGCAAATACTTTATAATCACCACGGGAAATATGGCGGAAAGAAAAATAACCGTTTTGCTGAGAACGGGTAATATAGGTCGGTGAAGTAGAATATGGAAGAGAATCAATATCCTCCCCGTATAAAAATACATATATGTCTTTTTCCGGCTCCAGTGTTTCGGCGTTATAAAGAAAACCGTCTATCATAAAAGAATCGATAGAGGTTCCTGTGGAAAAAGTATACTGGTAAAACGGAAGTATATTTCCTTCGTTATAATCCTTAACCGCATTGGTAAAAGCCACATTATAGGTTTTATCGGGTATTAACGGTTCGTTAAACCGGATGATAAGAGACCGGCCGGATATGGTGTAGGTCGGCAAAGTGGAAAGAGGCGGAGAAAAAATAATGTTGGTATTGGGATTATTAAGGTTTATATATTCGTCAAAAAAAATCCGGATAGTCTGGTCCTGAAAAGAAAGAGTGCGGTTACCGGGAAGTTCCCGGATAATTTCAGGAGGTTTGTTATCCATCGGTCCCCCGCTGGGAATCATTTCCCGGGCGCAGGCTTGTAAAAGAATCCCTAAACCTATAAACAAGAGGAGTTTTTTCATAATGTGGAGTAATATGCAAAAATAGTAACATTTTTTATATTTTTGCCTCAAAATCAGAGCATGAAAAAACATATCCCCAATATCCTTACTTGTTGTAATCTTTTTACCGGTTGTATTTCAATCGTAATGGCTTTCAGAGGAAATCTGGAAATGGCGTCTATCCTCCTTTTCGTATGCGCGCTTTTCGATTTCCTGGACGGTTTTGCCGCGCGTATGCTAAAAGTACAGTCCGATATAGGCGTCGATATGGATTCGCTGGCGGATGTTTTCTCTTTCGGCGGAGCACCTGCCATGATCATGTTTGTCTGGATGGAACAATGTATGATGAATTTGCCTCCGGATATACAGGCGATGGGAATTGTTCATGTTTTGCCCTATTTTTCTTTCCTGATCCCCTGTTTTTCGGCACTGAGGCTTGCTAAATTTAACCATGACGACCGGCAGAAAAATGAATTCCGCGGATTGGCCACTCCAGCCAATGCACTATTCCTGGGATTCCTGCATTTTTCAGCGGCAGACCTGCCTTTTTTGGCAAATTTCTGGGTTCTTCTCGCCCTGACTCTGATTTTCTCCATACTTCTGGTAGTGGATATCCCGATGTTTTCCCTGAAATTTAAACACATTCGTTTCAAAGGAAATGAGTTCAGGTATATTTTCCTCCTTATCTCATTGATATTATTGTTGATCTTCAAACTCGGAGCTTTCCCGATCATTATACTGACTTATATCCTTATCTCTTTCATCGCCATTATGATCAGAAAATAAACCATATGAATATATCCTCGCTTGCCTTATTTTGTGGCTCCGCCAAAGGAAAAGATCAAAAATATACCGATCTTGCAGAAGAATTCGGAGAAAGATGTGCCCGTCAGAATATTACCCTCATATACGGAGGCGGATGTATCGGATTGATGGGAGTAGCGGCTACAGCTGTTTTAGCCCATGAAGGAACCGTAATCGGTATAGCGCCGGATCTTTTTAACGGAAGCACCATATTATTGGAAAACGTTACTCAGATGCAGATCGTATCCTCCATGAGCGAGCGAAAACAACAATTTGAAAAATTAGCGGATGCTTTTGTGGTTCTTCCCGGTTCTTTCGGTACGATGGATGAGCTTTTTGAGGTGATCACAGACGCGCAGCTGGGACTCCATTCCAAACCTGTGGTATTGCTGAACGCCTTTGGCTATTACGATCATCTCATCTCTTTACTGAAACATTTCCGGGATGAAGGCTTCCTCGCCTCAACTCATTTCGATTTACTGCTTGTGGCGGATACGGTTGAAGCATTATTCCAGAAACTGGACTCCTTTATTCCCCAAAATCTTCAGAACTGGAAAGAGAAACTTATCTGATTTTATCACGGTAAAAACGGACATAACGAATCCTGTCCCCATATCATGCCCACCAGTTCCGGGTAATCAATAAACGGATTTCTGTTATATTGTATGGAATAAACAGCATTATTCCGGCTTCTCTCCTTTTCACTCACCGGATCCCGGAGATGCCACTCAATCAACATATCCAAGGCCCATGGTTTTAGCTGGGATTTACAGGTCATCGGGTAATGTGTAGGAAAATCATCATCTTCAAACAGGTAACGGGTAGCCATATAGAAAAAAGAACGGGCAATATCTCCTTTATACTCATCTGCCGGTTCCAATGCGTTCTTTCCCGGAGATTCGGGATAACAGTTTTTACCGTATCGACTTCCGTTAGAAAAAGTTCTGGTAGGATCTTCCACTTTTCCGAAAGGAGCATTTCCCCTGACGGAGTTGATATAACCGTCGACCGGATAAATATGGAAAAGGTCGGAATATGGAGCTCCTTTATTTTTCCCGAACCAGCTTTGACAAAAAAGATGTTCCCGGTTATAGGAATCCCCCTCTCCTTTCCCTACGCTTTTGCATTGGTGCTTGTGGATCATAAAAAAATAACCGGCACTTCCCGAACTGTCTGATGAATAAATATCGATAATGGTATCGTTCCTGCAATCGGTAATATGAAAATGTTGCCATAAAGAAGCGTACGTTACCACCTTATGATCACAAATAATTTCATAGAGAGCCGCTTGTAAAGTAATGCCGCATTGCCCTTCGGCGGAATCGTAATAATTCGCAGGTGGTTGCCCAAAACTAAAGACTAGATTAGTATAGCAGAGAACCAGAAAAAAGAGATAGCGACCGTATTTCATCAAATGCAAAGATAAATTAATTCTGTAAAATATCCCGCCTGAAATAACAATCCTGTATTAAGTTCAATCTTAATAATGATGGGGATGGCAATTCCATATATTAACACTAATACTCCGTTAAGATGTAACAAGAATCAAAAAAGTCGTATTTTTGCGTGATGGAAAATCAAATACTGGAGATATTAAATTCCGATATAAGATTTAAGGAAGCGCTTACTGCATGTATGAATTGCGGGGTCTGTACCGCTATTTGTCCGGCAGCGGAATTTTACAAATATGATCCGCGGGTTATCTGTACGATCGTTCAGTCCCGTGATATATCTGAAATAGAGAAACTTTTAAAAAGCGAGGAGATCTGGTATTGCGGACAGTGCATGTCTTGCAAAACGCGTTGTCCACGGGGAAATGCCGTAGGAATGATCATTACCGTTCTCCGTAGGATTTCCCAGGAGTTGGGCTATTTTACCGAAAGCGAGAAAGGAAGGCAGCAACTGGCCATTGAAAAACTTATCGGACAGAATATTATTAATGAAGGTTACTGTGTACACCCGGATATTGTGAGCTATGAGGCTCATCCCGAACAAGGACCTGTTTGGGAATGGTACCGGCGTAATATAGAAGAAGTTTCTCCTAAATTCGGTGCGGTTTATCATCAGGAAAAAGCGGGAGCTTTGCGGAAGATCAAAAAAGAAAACCTTGATGAGATACAGAAAATCTTTGATCTGACCGGAGGTACGGAATTTTACAGCAATATAGAATCCTGCGCGTTAAAAGCAGCCGAATCCGAAGGAATGCTCCTGGATGAGGAATATATAAATAAAGTGTATACGGATAATAACGGTTCTCATACCAGAGATGATTAATCTTACCTGACCTTATGTATAAGCACTATTGGAACGAATATCAAAAAGAGATCGCTGAGGATCACTATTTTTATGCCAGAAGTTGTATCAGGCAGACTTTCTTCCCAGGATCCGAAACCGCTTTCCTTAAAATAGTAAGAGACGAATTGGGAAAAGATATCTACGACGATGCCGACCAGCATACCTGTACCGGTATCGGATATCACGGGGATATTGTCCCCTTTTTAACTACTTCCACCGTAATAGCACGCCTGTTTTCTTTGATGACCAAAGCCGGATACCGCAATTATGTTCCCTCCTGTATCACTTCTTTCGGATTGATCATAGAGGTACTCGATACCTGGCACCATTTTCCCGAAACACTGGAACAAACCAGGGAGAGCCTCTATAAAGCGACAGGACGTGAATTTAATATTCCGGATAATGTAGCCCATCCTTCTGACATATTATATAAATTCAGGCTTGACCTGAAGCCGAAGATGAAATACCAGCTTATCAACCGGAAAACCGGAAGGCCCCTGCGTGGAGTTGAACATATCGGGTGTCACTATGCGAAAGTTTTTCCCGATAAAGGTGTTGGCGGAGCGGAATTTCCTCATGTGCTTGCCGGACTTATAGAGGCGTGGGGCGGAGAAGTTGTGGATTACCCGGAACGACGCCATTGTTGCGGTTTCGGCTTCCGTAATTATCTGGTGAAAGCCAACCGGGGATATTCCATCGGCAATTCATATAAAAAACTGGAATCGATGGCTCCGTACGAACCGGATTTTATTATCGCCAATTGCCCGGGATGTGCCATGTTCCTCGATAAATGGCAATATACTTTAGCCGAACTCGAAGGTAGGACTTTCGATAAAAACGGATATGGAATACCGGTGCTGACTCATGAAGAATTGACCGGTCTCTTATTAGGTTATGATCCCTGGGAACTCGGATTACAACTTCATCAGGTACAAGTGGAGTCTCTATTGGATAAGATCGGGATTGAGTATAATCCGGATAAAAAATATACGGGAATTTCGGGCCAGCCGTTAGATGCTCCGGAAAAACCCAGGTTTTTAAAAGTTTAATAATGGAAAAATTTGATGTGATCATCATAGGGGCCGGCCCGGCCGGACTGGAAGCTGCTCATCGCCTGGCCGAATCAGGATGGAAAATATTGCTTTTGGAAAAAGAATCGGCTGTGGGTGGAAAATTACAACAATGGGATAAATTATTCCCTGATTTTTCTTCATCGAAAGACCTGCTTCATCAACTCGCCGGATTCACCGGAAATAACCATATTCAACTGAAAACCAACAGTGCCTGTAAAAGTATCGAACCTATCGATGCCCTGACCTGGGAAGTTACGGATAGTAACGAATTGAAATACCGGGCTTCTTCTGTATTGCTGTCTACCGGGTTTGAAGTTTTTGATGCCAGGCGAAAAGAAGAGTATGGCTATGGGATTTATCCCAATGTGATCACTTCAGTGCAATTGGAAGAGATGCTGGCTGAACAGAAACTGCAGTTTCATTCGGCAGGTTACGGAGATCGTCCGCGTATCGCTTTTATTCAATGCGTAGGTTCCAGGGATGAAAAAACCGGAAATCATTATTGTTCCCGTAATTGTTGTATCTGCGCTGTAAAACAGGCTATAGAGGTTAAGGAATTGCTTCCTTCTTCCGATATTTACTGTTTTTATATGGATCTGCGCATGTTCGGCGAAGGATATGAAGAACTTTACCGGAAAGCCCAGCAGGAATTCAATATTAATTTTATACGGGGAAGGGTTTCGGAAGTTTCTCCTGCCTTAAACCAGCAGGTAGTACTGAAAGCCGAAGATACCTTATTATCAAGACCCGTGAAAGCCACTTTTGATATGGTCGTGCTGATGGTAGGCATGGAACCGTCTCCGGGTACAAAGCAATTGAGCCAGGAACTGGGAATCGATGATGATTATGGATATTATAAAAGTACGGATAACCTGTTGTCGGATAACCAAACCATCCACCACGGGCTATTCCTTGCCGGTACCGGCAAAAGGCAATATTCTATTCCCGATGTATTGAAAGATGCCAGTGCGGCGGCTTATTCCATTAACGAATATCTTTTACAGAACAGATAAAATGATCGATTTCGGTTATACTCCCAATATTAGCAGGTCTGTCGATTTGGATAAAAAAGACCTTTCACTCCTCGATGCGCTCACACAGGACGTGCCTTCATTCAAAAGATGTATAGGCTGCGGCGGATGTGCGGCAACCTGTTCGGCCAGGCAACATACGGATTTCAGTATTTTGAAATGTAATTTCCTGTTCCGTAGAGGCGAATATAAACTACTTCAACAAGAGCTGGACAAATGTTTACTTTGCGGAAAATGCTTGCTGGTTTGTCCCAGGAATGTGAATACCCGCGGTATGATTATCAAAATGCGGTTATTGTTAAATCAAAATCCTGATCTCTGATATGGAACCGAATACTTTTCACCCGTTTGTACTTCCCTTTTTAATTGGAGCTATATTCTTGTTCGGGATTATCATCTGGAAATATGTCTCCTGGATTCTGAATTTCAGCAAAAAACAAAGAAGATATGTGCTGAAAAATATTATTTCTTTTAGAACCCTTAAAGCGATTTGGGAAGCGGTCAGGGAATGTTTGTTTCATCGTAATATATTCAAAACCAATTTAATATTGGGCTATATGCATTTCAGTTTCGCTTTCGGCTGGCTGATGCTTATCATAATGGGTAAAGTCGAAGAAATCGCGGCCAGCGGTAAAGTTTTTACGGAACCATGGCTCGGTATCTTTTTTAAATATTTCGAAGATACTACTCACGATTTTCCTTTTAAAGAAGGATTCGTATTCATTATGGATCTTTTATTACTATTTGTATTGTCGGGAGTAATACTGGCTTTTATAAAACGTTTGTATTCCCGGTTTCTGGGAATGAAAAAAACAACCAAACATACCAAAGTAGACCGGATCGCGCTTATTTCACTATGGTTAATATTCCCTATGAGGCTTTTTGCGGAAAGTCTTACCGCCTCGATAAAACTTAACGGCGGATTCCTTACCCAGACGTTGGGCAACTGGCTCTCCTTCCTTCCTGTGGAGGATCTTTTGTTGCCAGCCTGGTGGATATATTCTTTTTCCCTGGGGATATTTTTTATATTCATGCCTTTTACCCGTTATATGCATATTTTTACGGAAATGCTATTGGTGTTTTTCCGCAAATGGGGAGTTGTGGAAGAAGACGGGAGGACCGGGTATACCGATTTTGAACGAAATGCCTGTTCCCGGTGCGGTATCTGTATTGACGTGTGCCAGTTAAATACGGGAGCCGGCATACAAAGTGTGCAATCGGTTTATTTCCTGAGAGATACCCGGACCAAACATCTGGATAAAAAGGTGGTGGACAACTGTTTATTATGCGACCGTTGCGTGGATGCCTGTCCCGTAGGACTGGAATTAACCCAGATACGGCGTATTTACCGATATAAGAAAGAATTTGCCGGTAAAGATTACTATACTTTCCTGCAACCGGAAAAGTTGAAGAGAGATACGGATCCTCCCAAAAAAATACTCTATTTTGCCGGATGTATGACCCATTTGACTCCGGGTATTATCTCTTCCATGAAAAAAATATTTGAAGTTTCCGGACAGGAATTCCATTTTTTGGATGAAGAAAAAAACCTCTGTTGCGGAAAACCTTTGAAACAACAGGGATTCCTGGAACAGGCGCAAACCCTCATACAAAAAAACAGAGCTCTTATCTATTCTTATGATGCGGATATTTTGGTCACCTCCTGTCCTATCTGCTATAATTCATTCATGGAGGATTACAACCTTAAACTTAAAGTAATGCATCATACGCAGTATATTAATATGCTGATAGATAGCGGAAAAATTACTTTACCCGAAACTTCCGGACTGAACTTTTCCTATCATGATCCGTGTGAAATAAGCCGTGGGCACGATCTCTATGAAGAGCCCCGGAATATTCTATCCCGCATAGGCATTCTTCAGACCGGTAACGCCGAAAAAAGCAAAACCATGTGCTGCGGGGGTAGTTTGGGCAATACAGTTATTAATCCCGGGGAAGTGAAAGAGATCAGCCGGGAAACATTAAAAAATCTTACATCTTCGCAGCCGGATATACTGGTTACTTCCTGTCCACTTTGTAAGAAAACCTTTTCCAGGTCATCCTCATCCGATATCGTGATTAAAGATATAGCCGAAGTCGTAGCTTCGCAGATTTCGTAATATATCTGTGATAGTTTCGATTAACTCAGAGTTCACGGAAAAATTTTTAGCGATGGGTGGTATACCGGACCAATCATGTTTGGTTATGAACGGGGAATATCAGGGAATTAACAGAAAAGAAATTACAGGGTACCTACTGAAAATAGATAAATTACCGGAAAATTGAGAATTTAAAAGAATTTTAGGTCAATTTTCCATAGACTCTCGGATACCAACTTAACATGCGGCGAAGGTAAACTGATTGATACCAATAATACGGAAAATACTTGATTTAAGTCTTTTATACTACATACATGCCGTGTACGACGGTTTTATGAATAAAAAATTGTTCTTAATGTTTTTTGAAATAAAAAAAATTGTATTTTTGCCACCGCTTTGACACAGTTCTTTGCAAGTTGCCTTGGTGGTGGAATTGGTAGACACGCGGGACTTAAAATCCCGTGATCATTGCGATCGTGCGGGTTCAAGTCCCGCCCGAGGTACAGAAAAGCGGAAATAGCTCAGTTGGTAGAGCATAACCTTGCCAAGGTTAGGGTCGCGAGTTCGAGTCTCGTTTTCCGCTCTCTAAAGCCCTCTTCAGGGCTTTTTTTATTGATTGATGTTATGAACGCGGATTCTCCCTTCCCGAAGTGGAAAAAAAATATCTCCCTATTTCTATCCGGCCAGGCCATTTCCCTATTCGGTTCTGCCGTAGTGGATTATGCGATAATCTGGCATATTACACTGGAAACGAAATCAGCCATGGCCATGACGATCGGTATTCTTTGCAGTTTTGTGCCGAGACTATTGATTTCCCTTTTTTCCGGTATTTGGGCCGATAAATACAACCGGCGGTACCTTATCATTGGGGCCGATGCCGGTATCGCTTTCGTTACCTTATTACTCGCTGTTTTTTATCTGTCCGGCTTTAATCAGCTATGGTTGATTTTCCTGGTGATGGGATTACGCTCCATCGGTACCGGGATACAAACGCCGGCGGTCAATGCACTGATTCCCCAAATCACGCCCAAAGGTCAGCTTATGCGTATTAACGGGATCAACAATACGATACAATCATTTATTATGCTTCTGGCTCCGGCCGCCGGAGGAGCCCTGCTTTCACTTATTCCTTTGGGAGTAATTTTCTTTGTAGATGTGGTAACGGCCATGATGTCTATCATCATTATGTTTATCATCCGGATCCGGCATCATTTGACGGAAGAAGAGAAAAAGGAAAAAAGGGAAAGACGTTATGGAGAAGACATGAGGGAAGGTCTCCGTTTCACTAAAAATAATGCTTTCGTACGTGAAATGCTCATCATTTATTCGTTCTATTATTTTTTGATTGCACCTGCCGCATTCTTAAGTCCGTTACTGGTTGCACGGGTATTCGGGGAAGAAGTATGGCGGCTTACGGCCAATGAGATCATTTTTAGTCTGGGAATGATGATCGGAGGTATTGTGATGGCCCGTAAAAATGGTTTTAAAGACCGTATCACGATGATCGCATTATCTTGTTTTATTGTAGGAGTTACGACCATTATACTGGGTATTTCCGGATTCTACCTGTTTTTAGGCGCTACGCTCATTATGGGAATATTTATTTCTATATCCAGTTCAACCGAAATGGCCCTTTTCCAGGAAAAGGTTGATATTAAAATGCAGGGACGGGTATTCAGTTTGGTCCAGATCGTGACCACTACCATCATGCCGCTGGCCATGCTTCTTTTTGGCCCGTTAGGCGACCTGATCAATGTGAAATTGCTGTTCATTATATGCGGAATATTGACACTGGGATTATCCTTATTTATCTATACCAACAAAAGACTGAGGAAAGCTGTTCCGGTTGAAGGTGGAGGAAGTGTGGATAAATAATGGATGATACGTTATCCTGTTACCGTTTTTTATGTAATTTTGATTATAAATGTTTAAACGATGATAATTAATAATCCAGACACTCAAAAACTTAATTCCGGTTTTTTAGTTGAAATTATCAAGGATGAGAATACTAAAAATCTGATTGTTAAGGTAGAAGGTTTTCAGGATGCATGGCAATTATACCAGGGCGATCCGGTTCTTCCCGCAAATTTAATATTTGAATCTAAAGGTAGCGGAACTTTTCCGGTAAATAATGCGGATGGAAAATGGAACCTCTATACATGGGTTTCCCCGGCGGGAAATATGCTTTTAGCGGAAAGACACCTGCCCATGGAGGGAGGATTCAATTTCCGTGATCTGGGTGGTATTAAAACCAAAGACGGAAAATATGTGAAATGGGGCAAATTATTCCGGGCTGACGAATTAAGTAAACTCACCACAGGAGATCTGGAATATCTCTCTTCAATTCCTTTGTTGTCTGTTGTAGATTTCAGGGATGAACGGGAAACATTACGGGAACCTGATCTTAAGCCCGAATCGCTGCGTCACCACTACCACTGCCCTATTATTCCCGGAAACCTGGCTGATGAAATGGATCTTTCGCTAGATGAACTTACATCCGATCATGCCGTCACGATGATGGAAGAAATGTACCGGCTACTGGTAACCGATCCCGATTGCGTGCAACATTATAAAAAGCTATTTGAGGTTATTCAGGATCAGGCACAGGTTCCCCTCCTATTCCACTGTACGGCAGGAAAAGACCGCACGGGAATGGCTACCGCGCTTATTTATTCTGCTTTGGGCGTGGACGAACAAGCCATCATGGAGGATTATCTTTCATCCAATATCTACCTCAAAGAAAAATATAAAAACTTTACTTCAGGCAATTCTTTCTTTAAAACATTGCTGGAGGTAAATCCGCTCTTTCTGGAATCCGCATTTAAAGAAATCAAGAATCAATATGGGTCTGTTGAAAGATTCCTGGAAGATCACTTAAAAGTGGATATTTCCCATATGAAATATAGCTATTTGCAATAAAAAAATCTCATTTTGTGATAAATCCTCAAAAAAGTGGTATTTTTGCCGCAAATTCCGCATTGAATAGGTTTTTTATTATAAATGCGCATATTTTATAATGAAGAACTTTCCTATAATAAATTTATTGAATGATGACATTTGAAGAAATGGGCATAAGCCCGGAACTGGTTCAGGCTGTTGAAGAACTGGGATTTGAAAATCCTATGCCCGTACAGGAAGCTACCATCCCCCAATTACTATCCCATAACCGTGATATTGTTGCGCTTGCGCAAACAGGTACCGGAAAAACCGCCGCATTCGGTTTACCGATTATCCAGCAAATGGATTTTTCTAATCATGATACCGAAGCGTTGATCCTGAGTCCTACCCGCGAGCTATGCGTACAGATTTATAACGATCTGAAGAATTATTCAAAATATACACCCGGCTGTCCGGTGGTTGCCGTTTATGGCGGCGCAAGTATTGAACAACAAAAAATAGAATTACGTAAAGGAACCAAGATCATCGTGGCCACTCCCGGACGTCTTCTGGATCTTATCCGCAGGAAGTATATCTTATTAAAAAATATTAAAACCGTGGTTTTGGATGAGGCTGATGAAATGTTAGACCTGGGCTTTAAAGAAGATCTGGATGAGATATTGCGGGAAATTCCTGCTTCCAAGAGGATCCTGCTCTTTTCTGCAACCATGCCGAAGGAAGTCGAGGCTATTGCCCAGACTTATATGACGGATCCGATGGATATTACCGTGGGGACTAAAAATTCCGGAGCGGAGAATGTTTCCCATTATTATTACCTGACCAGCCCAAAGAACCGATACGCGGCTTTAAAACGCATTGTGGACTATTATCCCCGCATTTACGGTATTATCTTCTGTAAAACCAAACTGGAAACCCAGGAAGTCGCGTCATCCCTGATTAAGGACGGCTATAATGCGGATGCTTTGCATGGAGACCTTTCACAGGCACAACGTGATCATGTGATGCACCGTTTCCGTTGTAAGAATATCCAGATACTGGTCGCGACCGATGTAGCGGCCCGCGGATTAGACGTGAATAATCTTACCCACGTAATCAATTATAATTTGCCCAATGAAGCCAGCCAGTATAATCACAGGAGCGGAAGAACCGGACGGGCAAATAAAAAGGGAATATCCATCTCGATATTAACTCCCAGAGAAGCTCCTAAAATCAATAAAATCGAACAGCTTCTCCATAAAAAATTCGAATTGGTCAGGATTCCGTCCGGAAAAGAAATCTGTGAGAAACAGCTTTTTTATATGGTGGACGAAATGGAAAATGTGGATGTAAATTACGCGGAGATAGAGTCTTATTTGCCCGTTATCCATAAAAAACTGGCCTGGCTGGATAAAGATGAACTCATACGTCGTTTTGTATCGGTTGAATTTAACAGATTTTTAGATTATTACCGCCATACCCAGGATATCAATGTTAACGCAGAATCCTCAAAAGAAAAATCTACAAAATCCGACAGAAGAAGAACCGAAATGGTCCGCTTGAATTTCGGTTTAGGTTATCGGGATAATATTGTACCGCAGCGTCTTATAGGATTGATCAATGATAAAACCGGAAAAAAGAAGATACAGATAGGTAAAATCGATATTTACGAAGAAGAGAGCTTTGTGGATGTAGATGCGGAATATGCAGGTGAAATAATCGCCGCTTTCGAAAATACCCAATATAAAGGAATTGATCTTATTGTTAAAACCTCTAACCGGAAAATGAAACGGGATCGTCCCGGCTATGAGAAAAGAAGTTCATCGAAACAGGAGCCGTTTTACAGGGATGTGGCAAAATCCGGAAAAAAGAAGGATAAGAAAAAGAAAAGAATCCGCTAATCAAATATCGGTTAGACGTTTGAATTAACTATACCAGATTAGCAAAACCCATAAATGCCAAAGCCAGGATACCGGCCGTAATCAAGGCTATGGGAACTCCTTTCATCGCATCCGGAACTTTCGCCAGATCCAGTTGTTCACGGATTCCGGCCAGGATGACAATAGCCAGTATAAATCCTATTGCGGATGCACAGGCATAAACCACGCTGTCCAATATGCTTTCGGAGAATTTCTGCGTAACTAAGATAGCTACTCCCAACACCGCGCAATTAGTGGTGATAAGCGGAAGAAAAATACCCAATGCCTGATATAATCCCGGACTGATCTTCTTTAATATAATTTCAACCATCTGGACGAGTGCCGCGATGATAAGGATAAAGGAAATTGTTTGCAGAAAACCAATATTCAACGGTAACAGGATATATTTATTTACAACTGAAGTAACCAGTGTGGCGAGGGCCATCACAAAAAGAACGGCAAAACCCATCCCTAATGAGGTATCTACTTTACTGGATACACCGAAAAAAGGACATATACCCAGAAACTGTGCCAGTATGATGTTATTGACTAGAACCGCTCCGATAATCATTACTATATATTCCATGATATAAAGATTTTACACGTTTTTACTTTGTTTAGCTTTCCTGGATTGGAAATACCGTACGATAGCCATCGCAAAACCCAGTACGAAAAATGCGCCCGGCGCCAATACGAAAATCAGGATCCCGTCTCCCTCAATCAAAGTATGTCCGAAAATAGAACCGCTTCCCAATAATTCACGGATAAATCCGACTACGGATAATGCCAATGTAAAACCGAGTCCCATACCCAGACCGTCCAGGATAGAATCCGGTACTGAATTTTTACTTGCGAAGGATTCTGCCCGTCCCAAAACAATACAATTAACTACGATCAGCGGTATGAACAGCCCCAGGCTGCTGGCGAGTGCCGGCACGAAACCCTGCAATACCAGATCCACAATGGATACGAAAGTGGCGATTACCACGATATAGGCCGGAATTCTTACGGTGCTGGGTATTACGTTTTTTAATAATGAGATAAGCATATTGGACATCACAAGGACAAATGTGGTCGCCAGTCCCATACCCAAAGCGTTAAAAACGGAGGTGGTGACTGCCAGTGTAGGACACATTCCCAGAACCAATACTAAAACCGGATTTTCTTTGATTAATCCTTTTGTTAAAACTTTTAATTTACTCATTTTTTAACCTCCTTTGCTTTTAAAAAAGCGGTATATGCCCGATTCACCGCATCACAAAACGCTCTTGAAGAAATGGTTGCTGCTGTAATAGCGTCAATATCTCCCCCGTCGTTCTTAACCTGTATTGAAGACTGACCGGGATTTTTCCCCACGAATTGCTCAGGAAAACTACTTTTGCTTTTATCGATTTTATCACCCAAACCCGGTGTTTCATTCATAAGTAATACTTCAGTACCGGTTATCGTTCCTTCCGCGTCGAAGCCTACCATAATGGTAAAACTGCCGCTATAAGCTATGTTGGTATAGGTTTCCACGGCAGCGCCGTACAAATCTCCTTTTTTATCGTATGCCATGTGCAATAGTACCGGCTGCTCTCCCTCGGCGGCAGCTATTTCCATATCCTGGACTTTTCCGTCGAAATCAGGTAACACCAATTGAATAGCATCATTTTTTTTAGAATTTTGCGAGGCTTCAATAGGTTCTTTAGTTACGGTATAAACCGCGGCTAAAGCCACGGCGGCCACTATAGCGATCAACGTGAGCGATAATATTAATTGAAGTAAGGTAGATTCTTTTTTAGCCATAATTTATTGAATATAGGAATTATGAATATTATTTAGCGAAAACTTTTGGACGAAATCCCCTGTTAATAAGAGGTACAAGCGCATTCATAAGCAAAATCGCAAAAGAAACACCTTCCGGATAAGCGCCGAAGAGCCGTATAATAATGGTCAGAATACCGCAACCCGCCCCAAAAACCAGCATTCCTTTGCCGGAAGTGGGAGAAGTTACCATATCCGTAGCCATAAAACAGGCGCCCAGCAGTAACCCTCCTGTGATCAGGTGGAAAAACGGATTCGCATAAATTCCCGGATTTACCAAATAAAAAATTCCGGAGAAAATAAATGCCGTAAGGATAAACGATACCGGTATATGCCAGGTTATGACTTTCCTGATCAATAAATAGACCGCACCGATTAAAATGGCGATGGCCGAAACTTCGCCGAAACTGCCTCCCATTTGTCCGATCAGCATTTGAACGTAATCAGGCATGGTACCGGAAGCCATCAATTGGTCAGGTGTTTGTCCATTGGCAACACCTTCTTTTAGGATTCCCAATGGTGTGGGACCGGTAATGACATCCGCGCCGAAACTCCATATAGGTTTCGGAGCAGGCCAGGTAGTCATCTGACTGGGAAAAGAAATCAGCAGAAAAACACGACCGACCAAAGCTGGATTAAAAGGATTTTGTCCCAATCCTCCAAAAGCCATTTTTCCGATTCCGATAGAGACCAGAGCCCCGATTACCACAATCCACAGGGGCAGGTTCGAAGGCAGGTTAAACGCCAGTAATAAACCGGTAATAACGGCAGAACCGTCCCATAAAGTGGTATTTTTCCTGAACAGGAAACGCTGGATAAGATATTCAAAAATCAGGCAGGCGCCAATAGATACCGCTGTCAGGATGATAACGGGAAGACCGAAATAAAATACGGAAACCAAAAATGCCGGAATTAAGGCGATAACCACTGACCACATGATCTTTCTCACCGAATCATGATCATGTACATGGGGAGAGCCTGAAACATATAATGATTTATCATTCATGCTAAAAATATTAAATTAACTATCCACTTCAAAATAAAAACCGGCTGATTACCGGTAAGTTAAGTTTGCCCTTTTGAATGAGGCAAATATAGAAAAAAAGATTTTATGGAGGAAATAAAATAATCAACCCCGGTTCATTATTTTTAGCGTTGAATCGAAAAAATGGTCTAATTCATTAATTCTCAACAAAGACTGAAGTATTTCGGAAGGGATTTTCCAAAAGCAGGAATAGTAATGCCACAGTTCTTTTAGGTTTCCCAATGCTCCTTTAGGACTCCTGTTTTCCATTAAAACCGGAAGCAACTCCTCATAAAAACCGATGAAGCGCTCCTGCCGTGATTGGATATGATTGACTTTACCGGTAATTTCTTCCGCTAGGAAAGGATTCCTTAATAAACCCCGTCCTATCATCCACTGAGATATCTTTGGATAGTTTTCCGATAGCCGGTCAAAATCTTCTTTACTGTTAATATCTCCATTATAGATAATCTCATGCGTCGAAAGTCGAAGCAATTTTTCAAATTCCCGCATATCGGGTATTCCGTCATATTGGTCGGTACCCAGGCGGGGATGGATAATAATAAATTGGAGTGGGTAATGATTTAGTCTTCTGATGATCTCCTCTCCTTCACCGGGGTTTGATAATCCTAAACGCATCTTTACGGAAAACCGGCAATTCGTTTTCCGGGTGACCGTCGACACAATATTTTCCACTTCTTCCGGGAAAGGCATGATTCCGCATCCTCTCTTTTTCCTGACAATGGGTTTTGCCGGGCACCCGATGTTCCAATTGAACTGATCGTAGCCCAGTCCGGATAAAGCCGAAATCGTATCGTAAAAAAAGGAGGCCTCATTTCCCATTAACTGCGGAATGATCTCCATTCCGGTATTATTCTCCGGAAGCAGGTCTTTCCATTTATAGATATTGATTCTTTCACCGGGCAGTACAGGTATAAAAGGCGCAATAGCATAGTTAATACCGCCGAAATGGCGCCCCATAAGATTACGTAAATAAAAATAGGTGATGCCATGTAAAGGAGCCAGCCATAAATTCATAGTACTGCTGTTATGAAATTACTTTCAATGTGCTCCCGGTTTTAAATTGCATTTCCACATCCTTTTAAACAGAAAGATCACATTAAGTATTTCCGGTTAAATCAGGTGCAAAAATAGATATTTCAATCCATTTGATTACTCCCCTCCTATTTTTATATAAAAAGAATAGTCCAAAAAGAGCAAAAAAATTGCATTTCCGCTCTTTTTGGACTATATCCACAAAATATATTTGGATTATATTAAGATTTTTTCTTTTTCTTTCTGGCCCATAAGCTTCCTAATAAAGCTCCTACGGTCAATCCCATAGGCAGGAAAGAAGTAGTTTTATTGATAATCCTTCCTACATTGGACATGGCACTTACAGGCTTTTCCCATTTTTCGATTCTTTCTTCCAAATCCAATTCTATCTGGTCGATAAGCCATTGTATTTCCCTTTTTTTCCTTCGCAGGTCTTTCAGATCCGAGAAGTATCTTATTTTATAATAATTTTCCACTTTCATCTATCATGATTTTTTGTTGCGATCAAATAAAATAGAGCTTATTTTTTTTATCAGGGGATTGAGGAAAATCTTCTTCCTAAGTAAATAGAAAACAAGGAATAGTATAACAAAAATACCCCCTACAATCAAATAACCATAAATCATGGAATTGAGAAGTGAAGCCATCCAATGCACTAATGCCATTGAAAAGTAGATAAACGCTACCAGTAAAAGAATGACGCCTATCAGCAATGATAAAATCACCGATAAAATCTGGGAAGATTTCTCGGTGAGATTAATCTTCAGAAGATCAATCTGAAGTTTAATATAATCCTTTATATTCTGGAACAATCCATTTTCCTCAGGTCTTATTCTCTCTCTTGTTTTCATACAGAAATGAGGAATTTAGGATTTAGAATCATATTTATTTTTAAAATCATCTACTTTATGGGAAACATCATCCACCGTGTTCTCAACTTTTTCTTTCGCTTCCTGTACAAATTCATTGTTATGGAGTTTTTCCTTAACCCATTCTCCTAAATCTTCCAATTCTTTTTTGGTGTATTCCGCACCTTTTTTCATTTTGTCACCAATCATTTTCCTGGTTTCTTCACCGGTCCTTGTTGTTGTTAAAAGAGCAATTACAGCTCCGGACATAGCCCCACACATAAAGGCTAAAAAGTTACTTTTCATGATAATACTTTTTAAAATTAATATTCGATTTTCATTTTAATAAAATTATAACAGTTTTCCCCTGACTTTGTTTGGTTGTAGCTGAAAAAGCTTTTATTATTCTCACCGCAAAAACGGTAATTGCAGGATTATTATTTCCGGGTATTGGGTCTTGAAAATTATATTATTTTTGCACTCCTTTATTATAAGGATGCATCCATTGAACAAAATCACCGTTTAAATGTTCTCAAACCGCTATTTATATGTTTTTTATATATAAAAATATTGTTTAACCTAAAAAAAGCCACAATGAAAGTAAACATTAAACCCCTAGGAGACAGAGTTTTGGTAGAACCCGCAGAAGCTGAACAAAAAACTGCCGGTGGGATTATAATTCCTGATACTGCAAAAGAAAAACCACAAAAAGGAACGGTAATTGCTGTCGGTCCGGGAAAAAAAGATGAACCTATGTTTTTAAAAGAAGGTGACCAGGTACTTTACGGAAAATATTCCGGAACGGAAATATCCATAGACGGAACGACTTACCTGATCATGAAAGAGAGTGATATCTATGCAACTTTATAAATAAACCGTAAGTAATTTGAATTATCCAAAAACAATTAAACATTAAACTATAAAAAGATATGGCAAAAGAAATCATTTATGACTGGGACGCACGCGAAGGATTAAAAAAAGGCGTGGATGCATTGGCTAATGCAGTGAAAGTTACTTTAGGTCCGAAAGGCAGGAATGTTATTATCGATAAGAAATTCGGCGCGCCGCAAATCACGAAAGACGGTGTTACTGTTGCTAAAGAAATAGAATTGAATGAGACCATTGAAAATATGGGTGCTCAGATGGTAAAAGAAGTGGCTTCCAAAACCAATGACCAGGCCGGCGACGGAACAACGACCGCTACCGTATTGGCTCAGGCCATCTTTAATACGGGATTGAAAAATGTGACTGCCGGTGCTAACCCGATGGATTTGAAACGCGGAATCGACCTGGCCGTTGAAGCGGTAATCGAAAACCTCAAAAAACAATCCAGCGAAATTGGTGAGAATCCGGATAAGATCAGTCAGGTTGCCTCTATTTCAGCTAATAATGATCCTTCCGTAGGTGAAATGATTGCCGAAGCAATGCAAAAAGTAAAGAAAGAAGGCGTGATCACCATCGAAGAAGCCAAAAGTACCGAAACCAGTGTTAAGATAGTAGAAGGTATGCAATTCGACAGAGGATATATCTCTTCTTATTTCGTAACGGATACTGAAAAAATGGAAGTTGTATATGAAAATCCTTACATCATGATCTATGACAAAAAGATCAGTAATATGAAGGAATTTCTTCCGAGTCTGGAAAAAGTGGTACAAACCGGCAGGCCGCTGCTTATTATCGCAGAGGATGTTGACAGTGAAGCTTTGGCTACGCTTGTGGTGAACAGACTGCGCGCAGGATTAAAAATCGTGGCGGTTAAAGCTCCGGGATTCGGCGACAGAAGAAAAGAAATGCTGGAAGATATCGCGATCCTTACCGGTGGAACGGTGATCTCTGAAGAAAAAGGATTTAAACTGGAAGACGCTACCCTGGAAATGTTGGGAAGCGCATCCAAAATCACCATTGACAAAGAAAATACCACGATCGTGAGCGGTGGCGGTGAAAAATCAAATATTGAAGCCCGTATCGCGCAGATCAAATCCCAGATCGAAAAAAGCACATCCGACTATGATAAAGAAAAATTACAGGAACGTCTGGCTAAGTTAGCAGGTGGTGTGGCTGTCATATATGTGGGAGCTGCTTCTGAAGTTGAAATGAAAGAGAAAAAAGACCGTTTCGACGATGCTTTACATGCAACCCGCGCAGCCATCGAAGAAGGAATTATTCCCGGTGGTGGTGTAGGTTACATCCGTGCGATAGATTCATTGAAAAATTTAAAGCCGGAAAATGAAGATCAGCAAATAGGTATCAATATTATTTACAGAGCTTTGGAAGAACCGTTGCGCCAAATCGTTACCAACGCCGGAAAAGAAGGTTCGGTAGTAGTTAATGCCGTTAAAAACGAAAAAGGTAATATAGGTTACAATGCACGTACCGACGTTTACGAAGACCTGATCAAAGCCGGAGTCATCGACCCGACTAAAGTTTCCCGTATTGCGCTTGAAAATGCAGCTTCCATCGCCGGTATGCTGTTGACAACCGAATGTGTTCTTGCCGAGATCAAAGAAGAAACCCCCGCGATGCCGATGAACGGCGGAATGGGTGGCGGAATGCCGGGAATGTACTAATAGTGCATGTCAGGTATTATTAAAGATAAATATGGAAAACGGAGTTTCGGCTCCGTTTTTTTTTATAATTTTGCACCTTAAATTTAAGAAATAATTCAATTTATGAGAAACTTAGGTGTTGCCTCACTAATAATGGTGTTCCTTCTGGCGGTTGTCCTGGGAGGATGTAAATCAAAGATCAATTATGAAGAAGAGATACAGGGAAAATGGATATGCCAGGAAGTGGATCAGTTTATTATCCCGACGAATGATGTTTTTAGTTTAACATTCTCTTCCCACACATTATCTTTCGCAAAAGGATATGCATTACCGGATGGTAAAGGATCCTCTTGGCTCGAAAGCCATGATGCCCAATATCAAATCAATGATAATATGGTATCTATTACAGGGACTAACCCGTTAGGAAAAGCTATCGATGCCCTACTGGAAATCCGGAAAGTGAACAGCCGGCAGTTAATTCTTCAGGAAAAGCATCTCTTGGTCGATAACGTGAATGTCTCTGCCGGTCGTCAATATGAATTATATAAGACCCGGGATCTTGATATGCAAAGACTTGTCGGTAAATGGGAGTTAAGAACTATTTCGGGGGAAGATTCCGTTTCCACGCCTCTTTGCCTGTATGAATTTATCCAGGATTACAAATATAATACCTATACGGCAAATGGAGGAAATTGGGAATTGGATGAAGATATGGAGGGGCGATTCGGAATTTACGGCGATATCATCTCCCTATTCGAATGGTATCCATCCACAGATAGTTACGAATATGAATGTTATATCCTGAATGAAGTAACTTCACAAAAAATGATATGGAGGCAATGGAACCGTATACCGGGTACTTCACATGACCTGCAAGGAAAACGATATGAATTAAGAAAAGTTATGTAGGTTAATATCCTGTTCTAAGGAATATGATCATAAACAGCTTTTGATATCTCGGCGATGATCGCCGCATTGACTTCGTCACTTTCCATTGAATCCATAACAAAAACCGCAATAGAATAATAACGGCCGTCCGGTTTTATTATAAATCCGATGTCATTATCCGCTGCTTTTAATCCCTCGGTGTTACGTGAAGAACTTCCGGTCTTATGCCCAAGGATCGCATTTTCCGGCAATAATGCTTTGAGTTTGTCCGTTCCTGTGGCGGTTTCCGTCATTAATTCCATTAAAATACGGTGATGTTCCGCGGATAACATTTCTTTTTTCAATAATTTATCTACTAAGCGTGCCGTCGCATGAGGGGTCGTTGTGTTCAAATACTGATGATCGAAACTCCGGTGCAAACCCTCTTCATCAGCCTGTATGATGATATCCGGAATACCCAGGCTGTCTATATATTTATGAATATAAGGAACACCTCCTACAAACCGGAAAAGTATATCACAGGTATTATTGTCGCTTAATACGATGGAGTAATAAAGTAATTCCTTCACCGAAATCTCAATTCCGCCCTGAGGATAAAGATCCCTGAGAGGACTGTAAGTATCGGGAAGCAGATCCCGGGAAGAAACGTGTATTAAGGTATCCGGCGAAATACAGTTTTGTTCGAGGAAATGTAAAACACCCAGGGAAAGATGGAATTTAACTACGCTAAGCATCGGATATTCCCGGTTATTGTTGACTGTAAGCGTATCTCCGTTATCCCATATTACCGCCACTCCTACCGTCGCGTTTTTATCCCGGGTTATCGAGTTGATTTTCCGGTATAAAGATGATGTTTGCGAAGAACCGGATACCACCAGGCAAAACAGAATACCGATCAATAAAATTTTCTTTTTCATGTGAAGTAAATTTTGTGGTAAACAGATGGATTATGTATGGAAATCTCCCGGATTATTCCATAACCAGATTCATCCTGGCCAGGACTTCATCCCGGTGGACAACGGTAATATCGCATTCATGATGATCCGGTAACGGAGGATCATTTTGCTTGATACTGAATTGCATTTCCACTTCCGGATACATCATCGGATTAACCGGAATCATGATCTTTAAGCCATTGATGGTTTTTATATTCAATCTTTTATCAAGGTGGGATTCGAATAATTCCCGTCCGGTTTCAACCAGGCAGGTTCCCGGGGTCACGGGATTACCGGGAAAGTGGATCCGGTATATCTCACATTCGGGAATGAAGGCAATGGTATAGGAAAACGTTTCGGGATCCGGCTCTTTTTTATCAATGATATTATATAGATTATCTTTTAACTGCGTGTAACGTTTTTTAATATCCGCAACCAAACGTACGGCATCTTTCCATTCCGTTAACGTGATATTATGTTCTAACATCAAAGAAGTCATTGGCTTACCCTTATTATAATGGGTGCAAAGATAAAAAAACTATTTACGGGAACGTTGCCATGATCATAATTTAATCACAACAAAAATGTTGATAACTATAAAGTTGACTTCCCAACCCTTAAAACCGGATATTATACGTTCTCGTAATTGATCTCCTGGGGTACTTCCTGTAGTAACCGGTTCCTGACATAATCTTTTGTCCTTTTTCTACGGAAATCCACCCATTGCTGGCGATGATCGGAACTTTCGATAATGCGGGTAAATATTTCAGTGGATTTAGGATTGGCCAATCCGTTTTCCAAAATAGAAGCTAATTTCTCATTATCCAGTTCATTGACGAAATCTTCCATCATACTGTAAATTTCATTATTACT
The DNA here is from genome assembly GCA_937949745.1 of uncultured Bacteroidales bacterium. GTDB lineage: Bacteria > Bacteroidota > Bacteroidia > Bacteroidales > WCHB1-69 > JAGVVH01. The sequence goes on from CALECM010000056.1 coordinate 32,498, forward strand.
GAAAGGTTCGAATTTCACCATCCTGTCCCAATTGTAATAACTCATTTCGAAATCGTCGAGCCGGTCTTCATGTTGTTCGCCGTAAACTTCACGGGAATAAAGGTCAGGATTGGTCATCACTTCCAGTTCCAGCGTATCCGGATTAAAAAAAGTAACGAAGCCCGCATCCATTTCTTCGGCTACCTGATCGAGTATCTCTTTGTATTTTTCCGGCAAACGTACTTCTTTAGGGTTCATGTCCTGGTCCAGTACTTCATTTTCAATACAGGTAAGTACTTTCGTTAATTTATTCTTGTCATCTTTGATAATTGAAAGCATTCCCAAAATATCATTATATAAATTTTCTGTTTCCATAGTAATCGATTTTAAGTTCTTACTTTGAGAACAACCGTTAATTTAAAATAGTTCGAAGAATAATCCGGAAGATTTGAATCATTCTTTAATGATTTAATATCAATAATTTAAATCATTCGGATATATTTAATCTGAAATATCTGTGTAAAGTATTGATTATATGAAAATAAATTGTATTTTTGCACGCTTAAAAATACCGATTATTGTCCTTTTCTTAGAGAGGAAAAATAAGTTAAAAATGGAGGTATATAGGTGAAGATATACCTTAAAAAAAGTTGAAAATGAACACATTAAGTTACAAAACCATTTCTGCGAACGAAAAAATCGTTAAGAAAGACTGGGTATTGATTGATGCTGAAAATGAAGTTGTTGGACGTCTTTCCACGGTTGTAGCCCGCATTTTACGTGGCAAAAACAAACCTTATTACACACCGCATTTCGATTGTGGTGATAATGTTGTGATTATTAATGCGGATAAGATCAGGTTTACCGGTAAAAAATTAACGGACAAACAATACGTTCGCCATACCGGTTATCCTGGAGGACAAAGGTTTGCAACTCCAAGGGAGATGTTAAACCGCAAACCTATCTTTGTGCTGGAACATGCTATAAAAGGAATGCTGCCCAAAAACAGACTGGGAGCCCAACTATTCCGTAATTTGCATGTTTACGCAGGATCACAACATCCGCACGAAGGCCAACAACCAAAATTAGTCAATATTAAAGAAATCAAATAGAAATGGATATTATTAACAAAATAGGCAGAAGAAAAACTGCCGTTGCCAGGATCTATATGAAAAGAGGCAGCGGTCAAATCACGGTGAATAACCGGGATTATAAAGAATATTTCCCGATTGCAACCCTGCAGTATGTGGTTACACAGTCTTTGGAACTGGCACAGGTAAACGGAGAATATGACATTAAGGTTAATTTGGATGGCGGTGGAATGTCCGGACAGGCGGAAGCGCTGCGTTTGGCTATCTCCAGGGCTTTGGTAGATATCAATCCCGAATTGAGACCTACTTTAAAAAGTAAAGGATTACTTCGCCGTGACCCACGTATGGTGGAAAGGAAAAAACCGGGTCAACCGAAAGCCCGTAAAAGATTCCAATTCAGCAAACGTTAATCCTGGAATTATAATCAATCAATTAATAATCAGTTTAGTATCGAAATTATTAAGACTTCCTTCCGGAACTACTTAATAATTGACTTAAAGAAAGTAAACAAACATGACAAGAGTAAATTTCGAAGATCTTTTAAATGCAGGTTGCCATTTCGGCCACCTGAAAAGGAAATGGAACCCCGCTATGGCTCCATATATTTTTATGGAGAAAAACGGTATCCATATTATTGACCTTTACCAAACCGTAGACAAAATAGACGAAGCCTGTGCCGCAGCAAAACAGATTGCGAAATCAGGACGTAAAATATTATTTGTAGCTACTAAAAAACAAGCAAAGGATACAGTAGCCGAACAAGTAAAAAATGTTGGTATGCCGTATGTAACCGAGCGTTGGCCCGGCGGTATGCTTACCAACTTCTTCACGATCCGTAAAGCGGTTAAAAAAATGAGCGATATTGACCGTCTCATGCAAAGCTCCCAATTCAATAATCTTTCAAAACGTGAAAAATTACAGATTCAGCGTGAAAGAGCCAAACTGGAAAAGAACCTCGGATCTATCGCCGACCTTTCCAGGCTTCCTGCCGCTGTTTTTATTGTGGATATCATGAAAGAACATATTGCAGTAGCTGAAGCAAGAAGATTGAATATCCCTACTTTCGCTATCGTCGACACCAATTCTAATCCGAATCTTATTGATTACCCCATTCCTGCCAACGATGACGCTTCCAAATCCATTTCTATTATAGTGAAAGCTGTTTGCGATGCTATCGCGGAAGGTCTTGAAGAAAGGAAAATGCATAAGGAACAATTAGCGGAAGATAATATGGATATGGCGGATGCTTCTTCATCCAGGGATGATATTATGGATGATGAGATCATCGCGATTGAGGAAGATGAAGATCAACTTGACGAATCCGACGCTAAAGGAGTGAAAAAAGTGAAAAGCGTGGAAAACGAAGATGAAGACGCGGCAGCCAAAAAGAGAAAAAGGACTACCGTTAAGAAAACTCCCGTTAAAACCACAGCTCCCAAGAAAAACTAATCCAGTATTAATCATTTAAAATTGAATATTATGGCAATTACTGCTGCTGATGTAAACAAATTGAGACAAACTACTGGTGCCGGTATGATGGATTGCAAAAATGCCTTAACGGAAGCCAATGGTGATTTCGATTTAGCAATTGATATATTGAGAAAGAAAGGTCAGAAAGTGGCTGCAAAACGTGCCGACCGTGATTCCAATGAAGGACGCGCCGTAGCTAAAACCAACAATGATCATACTTTCGGTGCCGTACTGCTGATCAGTTGTGAAACTGATTTTGTAGGTAAAAATGCTGATTTCATAGCATTTACCGAGAAGATCATGGATGCTGCCATGCAGAATCAGATCAAATCAAAGGAAGAACTTCTGGACTTTTCGATTGACGGAACTAAAGTTGCTGATCTTCTGATTGATATGACAGGAAAAACCGGTGAAAAAGTGGAATTACCTGATTATTATGTATTGGAAGCGCCTTGCGTAGCCGCATACAATCATAACGGAAACAGATTAGCTTGTATCGCTGCCCTTAACTTGCCGGGTTACGAGAAAATCGGACATGAAATAGCCATGCAGATCGCTGCTATGAATCCGATCGCTGTTAACCAGGACGCTATTCCGCAATCGGTAATCGATCATGAACTTGAAATTGCCCGCGATATCACCCGTCAGGAAGGTAAAGCCGAAGATATGGTGGAAAAAATCGCCATGGGTAAACTCAATAAATTCTTTAAAGAAAATACACTTTTGAATCAGGAATTTATTATGAATAATAAAACCACGGTCGGAGATTATCTGAAGTCTATCGATAAGGAATTAACCTGTACAGGCTTTTTCCGGGTTCAATTAGGATCATAGGACATATTAAGATACTACATAAAAAGGCTGTAAGAAATTGCAGCCTTTTTTTATTTACCATAATCCTGAGATAAATTCAGATATTCGAAAGTATGATCATTGTATATCAGGATAACTCTTTCCAAAACCTTATCCTGGCTCACTGTAACGGGATTCGCTTTCTCTTTGCTTTTCATGGAAACCGATATCGTGTTGCGGTTCCTGACAGTTTTCGGCCTAACTTCTGCGGATTTTTCAACTTTTTTATTTAAGGTTTCATTTCTTTGATTCTCTTTGACAATATTATTAATCTCTTCCGGCATAGAAAATAAATCCGGTTCTTCGTGTTTATTACCGGATATCTCCATCTCCATCGGTTCCCCGGAAGAAAAGAGATCAGGATCCGATATATTCTGGTTGTGCATAGGTCCCACACCCATAATGAGCCATTCTGTACTGATCTCCGGAAAAGCGTTCAGTATCTTCCTGGCTATGTCCAGACTGGGTTGATTTCTTCCCGAAAAGAGATGAGTCAGTGTGGACCTGTTAATCTCGATAGCTTCAGCAAACTGGGAAGGCGTCATTTGCTGCTCATCCATAATATTTTTTATTCTTGTAATCATTTTAGAAACATTTGTGAATTATTATGTGAGTCTATATAAGTAAACAAAAATAACACTATATATAATACACCCGTTTACTTATGCAAATTTACATTTTTAGAGTATAGAA
>CALECM010000057.1 GCA_937949745.1 uncultured Bacteroidales bacterium
TACAATTGTATTCGGTAATGTAACTTTTAACTCCATCTTTCAATAATTATATATGAACCATTAGGCCCGGGGACGGAACCTTTAATTAAGATTAAATTTTTCTCTTTCACAATCTTCAAAATTTGAAGATTGATCATTTTTACGCGATTGCCGCCGGTTCTTCCGGCCATACGCATCCCTTTGAATACTCTTGAAGGCCATGAAGAAGCACCTAATGATCCGGGTGCCCTTAAACGGTTGTGCTGACCGTGTGTCGAATCTCCGACACCGCCGAAACCGTGGCGTTTTACCACACCCTGGAATCCTTTACCTTTGGAAATACCGCTTACGTCAACGTATTCTCCTTCTTCAAAAATGGTCACATCCAGAATGTCACCAAATTTTTTGCGGTGGCCTTCTTCAAAACGGGTGAACTCCTTTAATACTTTTTTCGGAGTAGTCCCGGCTTTTTCAAAATGGCCTTTCAAAGGTTTGGATGTCTTTTTCTCTTTCTTTTCGTCGTAACCCAATTGGATTGCTTCGTAACCATCTTTTTCGATGGTCTTAACTTGCGTAACCACGCAAGGACCAGCCTCTATCACCGTGCATGGCATAATCTTGCCATTGGCACCGTAGATACTAGTCATTCCAACTTTTTTTCCTATTAATCCAGACATTTTAATTTGATTTTATAATGATTTGAAAGTCTTTCTTTACCACGGATTTTTAAGGGATATTGTTTATCTATCAGATTTACAGCAAATTATAAGTTTGTTTCTTTCCCGCAATTTTCCCTTTAAAAAGTCGGCAAATATACACAAATTTTCAAATAAAAAATACTTTATTCTTTTTTATTCTAATTCGATATAATAATTCCTGAAATCCAGATCAGTCTTTTGACACCCCATCAAACATCTTGCTTCACCCGCTTGTTGATACCAATAAACATACTAATTTAAAAAATATATTATGGCTAACGAACTTAACAATTTAATAGAAAGAACAAAAGACGCCGTCAGATACTGGTGGGTTTTATTGCTCGTAGGAATCATCTTCTTCGTAGTAGGTGTGATCGTATTCTTTTATCCCGGAGAAAGTTATCTTGTTTTATCCGTTTTATTCGGAGTATCCATGCTTATCTCCGGTATTGCCCAACTGGTATTGGCAATAGCCGACCGGAACTATTTTACTGGAAGAGGCTGGATGATTGTCAGCGGTATTATCGAGGTGATCCTCGGGATCATCCTGTGTGCCAATATCGGCATATCGGCCGCCACACTGCCCTTCCTGCTTGCTTTTTGGTTCATGTACCGCGGATTCCTGACCATAGGATTAGGAAGCGATATGGCCGATTACAGGATCAAAGGGTCGGCGTGGACAATCGTATTGGGAGTTTTGCTTTTGATCTTGTCAATCGTGATCTTATTGAGGCCTTTATTCGGATTTAGTATGATCGTGGCACTACTGGGCGTCACTTTCCTGGTATTAGGAGTTACTTCCTGCTATATCGCTTTCCAAGTAAAAAATGCCCACAACTATCTGAATAAATAATTATCCGGCTTATGGTATGATATCCGGAAGCTTCACTGAAGGATTCATATTGTTTTGACCTAAGATATTAGATCTCCTCAGAATGCCATTAAAATTGACTTCTGAAAAGTTCACGGATATTACGGGTGATCAATTCAATTAAGAGGGAGCGTTACTTAACGGTACTGCTCCCTTTCATGTTTGCCTACGAAAGGATGGTGGGAAAGTTTATATTTGGCAAACGGATGATAATCCCCGGTCAATCCGATGGGGGGCGCATTCCTGATCCCGTGCACGATATCAATACAACTTTTGGCGTCTTCCAGTCCGAATCCATGTCCTTCCAGGATGGCCTTGTAGCTTTCGGTATGTAATTCCGTGAAACCCTGGCTGAATTCAAATTCTTTTCCTTCGATCATAATAGAACGGTAAGTATATTTATTTTCAGCTACCGCGCTTTCAGGCAAATGTTCCGCATTAATACTAAGGAAATAGCGAACCCTCGCTTTTTCGAGGACTAAAAATCCGGCTACCCTGTCATGTGATTTGATATGCACGATGTTCTCTTTCACAGGTCCGAATACCCATGTCAGCATATCATAAAAATGGACACCTATATTGGTCGCGATGCCTCCGCTTTTATGGTCATCGCCTTTCCAGCTTGCATAATACCAGTTTCCTCTTGAAGTAATATAAGTAAGATCCACATCGTACATTTTATCCTGAGGCCCCTCTTCCACATTCTTTTTCAGCGATTTGATCGCGTCGTGGAGCCTGAGTTGCAGGATCGTATTGACCTTTTGTTCCGATTCGCTTTCTATTTTCTGTAAAGCTTCTATATTCCATGGATTTAATACCAGAGGTTTCTCACAAATAATTCCGGCGCCCAGGCGTAATCCGTAACGTATATGTGCATCATGCAAATAATTGGGTGTACAAATAGATATGATATCGATACGGTCGGAACTGTTTTTAATTTTAGAACAATGGCGGTCAAAAAGTTCCATTTCCGTGAAAAAAGAAGTTTGTGGGAAATAACTGTCGATAATTCCTACACTATCGGATTTATCATAAGCAGCTTTAAGGCAGTTGCCCGTATCTTTGATCGCTTTGAGATGTCGTGGCGCAATATATCCGCCCACGCCCATGATAGCAAAATTTTTCATATCAGCGAATCCGGTTTTTATGTATATTATTTTATTTGGATTATAATCTTCCGTCTATAATTTCGCGGTCCAGAATACCTTTTACATCGTATATTACGCCTTCCGCTTTGGGTAACGCTTTGATGTCCATGGATAAAAAAGTTTCGTGGGAAACGGCCAGGATCACGGCGTCGTAGGATCCGTAAAGTATATCGGTATCTTTACCTGCAATAGAAATACCATATTCATGATGCACCACTGCCGGGTCGGCCAGCGGATCGAAAATGGTGATGTTCGGCGTATATTCTTTGAGTGTGGTGATAATGTCGACCACTTTGGTGTTTCTGATATCCGGACAATTTTCCTTGAAAGTAATCCCCAGAATTAAGATCCGGGCATCTTTGACTATGAGTCCTTTTTTATTCATCAGTTTGATCACCTCGTTGGCCACATATTCTCCCATACCGTCATTGAGGCGCCTTGCAGCCGACATAATGCGGGGAAGTATTCCGTAAACCTGCGCTTTCTGGATCAGGTAATAAGGATCTACGCCGATGCAATGTCCTCCGACCAATCCCGGTTTGAGTTTAATAAAATTCCATTTGGTCGCTGCCGCATCGATTACGTCCTGGGTGTCGATCCCCATCGCATTAAAAATCCTCGCCAGCTCATTCATGAACGCAATATTTACATCCCGTTGTGCATTTTCAATGATCTTGGAAGCTTCCGCTACCCGGATTGAAGAAGCTTTATAAGTCCCGTTCCGGAGAACCGAATTATACAATTGATCAACGAAATCCGCAATTTCGGGAGTTGAGCCCGAAGTTACTTTTTTGATATTGAACACGGTATGTTCCCGGTCCCCGGGATTGATCCTTTCCGGAGAATAGCCCGCATAAAAATCCTCGTTATAACGCAAACCCGAAATGAATTCAATGATCGGGATGCACTCTTCTTCCGTTACGCCCGGATATACGGTTGATTCGTATATGACAATATTGCCTTTGGATATGACTTTTCCGACGGAAGTACTCGCGTTCACCAACGGATCTAAATTGGGCCGGTTATTCCGGTCCACAGGTGTAGGTACCGCTACAATATATATATCACATTCCGCTATTTGTTCCAATTGATCCGTACAGGTAAAACCCCGTTGTAAAGCTTTTTGGAGTTCATCTTCCTCTACTTCGAGCGTGCTGTCGTGTCCGGACATCAACTCTTCGATTCTTCCGGCATTTTTATCAAAGCCTATGGTCCTGTACCGGGTAGAAAACAAAACGGCCAATGGCAATCCTACATATCCTAAGCCGATTACGGCAATGGACAGATCGTTATTTAAATTATTTTTCACCAGTATGAAAATTGAGAAATGTTATAAATGGAAGTTAGACAAAGTGTTCGGAGATACGTTTCATTTCCGACTCCACATTCTGTTCGTCGTAAAGTATGCCGTAGATCGCTTCCGCGATAGGAATATAGACATCATACAATTTATTGATTTCGTGTATACAACGTGAAGCGTAGTATCCTTCGGCGATCATGTTCATCTCGAGCTGGGCAATCCGTACGCTCAGTCCATGTCCGATCATATTGCCGAACAACCGGTTGCGACTGTAACTGGAATAAGCGGTAACCAGCAAGTCTCCCAGATATACCGAATCCGAAAGTTCCCGTTCATTGTCCGGGTATAATTCCGTTATGAATTTCTTCATCTCTTTCACGCAATTGGCGATATAAGTAGCAATAAAATTATCTCCGTAGCCAAGGCCGCTGTAAATACCCGCGCCCAGCGCGTAAATATTTTTCAATACCGTCGACATCTCCGCACCCATAAGATCATTGGAAACGATCGTGCGGATATAGCGGTTTGTGAAAAATTTGGCCACTGTTTCCGCCAGTTCGGTATTTTCAGATGCAGCGGTGAGGTAAGTAGCCTTTTCTTTGGCGATTTCTTCCGCGTGGGAAGGACCGCTGATAAGCGCCAGGTTGGAGATGGGTACATTAAATTCGCTCATTAAATAATCCGTAATCACCTGCATGGTTTCGGGCACGATCCCTTTGACCGCGTTAATGATCTTTTTCTTGTTGAGCCTGGATTTTTTTAACGGAGCCAGTGTTTTATGAAGGAACGCCGAAGGTGAAACGATAATCACATAATCGGCCCGGGCTACAATTTTCTTAATATCCGTACTGATATTGATATGGCTGGCGTCAATATATACCGAGCTCATATATAGAGGATTATGGCCGAAATTGGTAATACCCTCCACTATTTCTTCTTCGCGTACCCACCAGTGGATATGCTCAAGGTTATCCGAAAGAATTTTGATAATAGCCGTGGCCCAGCTTCCTCCGCCGATTACCGCTACACGGTAACGCAATCTGGTTTTCTTTTTCCGTATAGGATTTATTTTACGGTCCAGTAAGTTTAAATTTACCTCCAAAATTAACTTTTTTTAAGGATGCAAAAATAAGAAAATAACTTCAAATTAAAACAGGTTTAATACAAACAACGGTTTCTCTTTTTTATTATGTAAGGATCCATACTTCAGGAATTATATTTATCCACTTCACTTTATTTTCCCTATTTTTGCAAATCAATTCAATGATATATGATGCGCATTAAAGAAATTATCAACCAAAATATAGAAATACACCGCCAGATTTTATCCGATGAGAAATTACTGGATAAAATCTCTTCTTCTGCCGCCCTGATCGTCGATTCCCTGAAAAACGGAGGAAAAATCCATTTTTGCGGAAATGGAGGAAGTGCGGCGGATGCCCAGCATCTGGCAGCCGAGTTGTCGGGAAGATATTATATCGACCGCCCGCCGCTTAATGCTGAAGCGATGCACGTTAACAGCTCATATGTTACGGCGGTGGCCAATGATTACGGTTACGATCATATCTATTCGAGATTACTGGCCGGAACAGGCAAAGAAGGTGACGTGCTGGTCGCCATTTCTACTTCGGGTAATGCGGCCAATATTATACAGGCCTGCCGGAAAGCCCGTGAAATAAATATCTCCGTGGTTTCCTTTACCGGGGAAACAGGAGGAATGCTGAAAGGACTTTCTGATATTCTTATCAATATACCTTCCATGGATACGCCCAGGATACAGGAAGCCCACATTATGACCGGGCATATTATTTGCGAAATGGTGGAATCGGAATTGTTTTCGCATCTCAAACATTAATATTTCCATAGCTGTTATTTATCTATGATGCTAAAAGAGAAAATACTAGAACTGAAACAAAAGAAGAATGCGGTCATACTGGCCCATTATTATACGATCCCGGAAGTGCAGGATGTGGCGGATTTTGTAGGGGACAGTCTTGCTTTGGCCCAGGCTGCCGCAGATACGGAAGCCGATATCATTTTATTCGCGGGTGTCCATTTTATGGCCGAAACCGCCAAGATATTGAATAAGAACAAAAAAGTCCTTATCCCTGACCTGAACGCGGGATGTTCTCTGGCAGACAGTTGTCCGGCGGGGGATTTCGCGGAATTTCTCAAACAATATCCGGATCATAAAGTATTGAGTTACATCAATTGCTCTGCAGCGGTAAAGACACTGTCGGATATTATCGTCACTTCCGGAAATGCTTTGAAAATTGTAAAATCCTTGCCGGAAGACGAAAAGATCGTCTTTGCTCCCGACAGGAACCTGGGCTCTTATATTAATAAAGAGACAGGAAGAAATATGGTGTTATGGAACGGCGCCTGCCATGTTCATGACCAGTTAAATACCGAACAGGTTATTGACCTTAAACTGCAGCATCCAGAAGCCAGGGTGCTGGCGCATCCGGAATGCCAGGGTCCGGTATTGGCTTTGGCCGATTTTGTGGGTTCTACGGCAGCTATGCTCAATTACGTCACGGCCGATCCCCATCACTCTTTTATTGTAGCTACGGAAACCGGTATATTATATGAAATGCAGAAACGGAATCCTGGAAAAATTTTTTATATCGTCAATGCCATGGAATCATGTAATTGTAATGATTGCGAGTATATGAAGATGAATAATCTGGTCAATATTTACCGGTCGCTTTTAGATGAAACCCCGGAAATTACTCTTGACGATGAAACCATCGAATTGGCGAAAAAACCTATATTACGTATGCTGGAATTAAGCTAATTAAGTTTTTTTTGTAAATTTAATCTTAATATTCACTGATTTAGTAAAAAATATTCATTGATAACCAATGGATTAGTTTTGTCGATTAACCTTTTTTAAGAAAATATCTTATTTATATAGTGATTTATACTATTTTTGCCGTCATAAAATTAGTTAGACTATCTAATTAAAGTTAAAAGGATAAAGAAGTGGAATTCATGGAAGATACTTATTCGAAAGAGCTCAGCGATCTTTTGGTCGATTCCTTTAATCTGGTTAACCAGCTGGAAAAGAATAGGCTAAAGGGAATTAAGAATGTGGATTTAAGTATCAGTGAATTACATGTTATTGAGGCAATCGGAAGCGATGATAAAGGTACTTCAATACGCGAAATCGCCAGGAATCTGGATATTACCATGCCGTCCGTTACCGTTGCCACCAATAAACTGGAAAGAAAAGGATTGGTTACCAAGATACAGGATGAAGAAGACAGAAGGGTAGTAAGGGTAGTATTAACCCCGCTGGGGAAAAAATTTGACATGGCCCATCATTATTTTCATAAGCGTATGATCCGGGCCATTCTTACTCAATTAAAAGAAGAAGACAAACCTACCTTTATGAATGCCATCCGTCAGTTGCATCTTTTTTTTGAAGTCAATTCGAAAAGTCTGGCTAAAAGAATAGAAAGTTAACATCATTTAAGGATTTAAATAAAAGCTTTTATGAGAATTATTGGAACCGGAAGCGCAATGCCTTCATTAACTGTCACAAATGACATGTTGTCGGAGTTTTTGGATACCAGTGACGAATGGATCTCCAGTCGTACCGGGATTAAGGAAAGGAGGATTATTTCGAGTGAATCATTACGGGAATTGGGAGTTGCCGCTTCCCAAAGGGCAATTCAGGATGCCGGAATCGAAGCTACAGACCTGGATTTTATAATTTGCTCTAATGTGATCAACAATTTTGTTACTCCCGCTCTTAGTTGTGTTATCCAGGGCGATATAGGGGCCACGTGTCCAGCTGTGGATATCAACGCCGCATGTTCGGGCTTTCTTTATGGGTTGTCCATGGCTGAATCTTTCCTGGCTACCGGAAAAGGAGATCATATCCTCGTGCTTTGTGCGGAAGAACCCAGCCGGCTGGTAAGCTGGAAAGAAAGGAATACCTGTGTCTTATTCGGGGATGGCGCCGCAGCCGCAGTGGTATCCAAGGGTGAAGGCATGAGATCTATACATTTATCTACGAAATCCAATATCGAACCTTTGTATTATCAGCGGAAAATGGAGTATAATCCTTTCGTTACCAATCCCGACGCGGATGCTCCGCTCATCATGAACGGTAAAGATGTTTTCAAACTCGCCGTTTCTTCTTCAACGAAGGATATTAATTTTGTTTTGGATAAAGCGGGACTTAATCCTGATGATATCTCATATTTTATTTTACATCAGGCCAATATGCGTATTATCAATTCTATACGTGACTTCCTGAGGCAGCCGGATGAAAAATTCCCGCATAACATTGAAAAATACGGTAACACTTCTTCCGCCAGTATTCCTATTTTACTGGATGAAATGTACCGCGACGGATTATTAAAAAAAGGCGATCTTTTGGTTTTGAGCGCTTTTGGCGCAGGATTTACCTCAGGCGCCTGTGTATTAGAATGGAACAAATAAAACATAACAGTAAATCATTTACGGACTAATTAAAAAAATTATGAAAAGAGTTGTCATTACTGGTCTGGGTGTTATAACTCCCGTGGGAAATGATAAGGAAACTTATTGGAACAACCTTATAAACGGGGTAAACGGAATCGATTTTATTAAATCTTTTCCGACAGACGACCTGACTGTAAAAATTGCAGCTGAAGTAAAAAATTTTGATCCTAAAAGCCATGGTATCGATCCTGCCACTATACGGCGTACCGATCTGTTTTCACGGTATGCCATGGCCGCAGCCAATGAGGCTATGAAAGATAGTCAACTGGAAATAAACCCCGAACGTCTGGGTGTTTATATCGGCTCGGGAATCGGCGGTCTCCAGACCATTTACTCGGAAAGTGTAAAGTTGCACGATGAGGGCGTACAGTGGGTTTCCCCGCTTTTTATCCCGACCATGATCGCCAATATAGCGGCTTCCAATGTGGCCATAACCCATAATGCGCAAGGACCGTCTTTACCCGTGGTGACCGCGTGCGCCACTTCCACTCATGCGATAGGGGAAGCTTTCCGTACGATTAAATTCGGTTACGCGGATGCTATTATAGCGGGTGGAGCGGAAGCTGCCGTACATCCTTTGGCTATTGGCGGTTTTGCCAACAGTAAGGCGCTGGACCGTAGCAATGATCCTCAAAATGCGTCGTTACCTTTCGACAAACGGCGCCAGGGATTTGTACTGGGTGAAGGAGCCGGGATCGTGATTCTCGAAGAATATGAACATGCCAAAGCGCGCGGAGCAAAAATATATGCGGAAGTTTGCGGTTACGGAAATACCTGCGACGCATACCACCTTACCGCTCCCCAGCCTGGCGGAACAACTCCCGCACGTGCCATGAAACTGGCTATAGAAGAAGCCGGCGGAATCAAAGAAAATGATAAAGTTTATATCAATGCCCACGGAACCGGAACCCCGTTGAACGACAAGACCGAAACGATGGCGATAAAACTGGCTTTAGGTGAAGAAGCCGCACGGAAAGCTATGATCAGTTCCAATAAATCCATGATAGGACACCTGCTGGGCGCAGCCGGCGGTGTAGAATTAGTAGCTACTGCATTAACCTTATATAATGGTATTATTCCTCCTACTATCGGCTATAAAGAATTTGATCCCGAATGTGATCTGGATTACGTTCCCAATGAAGCCCGTAAAGCGGACGTAACATTTGCCTTTTCCAATTCACTGGGATTCGGAGGCCATAACGGAACCATCGCATTACGTAAAATGGAATAATCATGAATAAAGAAGAAATTAAAGAAGTATTACCGCACAGAGACCCCATGCTGCTGATCGAAACAGTAGAAATGGTGGAAGATAATTTAGTACACGCAACTTACCATGTACGGGGAGATGAGTATTTTCTACAAGGCCATTTCCCCGGCCATCCTGTTGTGCCGGGCGTGATCCTTTGTGAGATTATGGGACAATCCTCCTGTCTTCTGGTTAGGGAAGCGCTCGTGAACAGAACGCCTTTCTATGCCGGAATCGATAAAGCCCGTTTTAAAAGACCGGTAACGGCAGGAGATACTATTGATGTTTACGCCCATGTTACCAACAGACGCGGCCTTATTTTTTATGTACATGCCGAAGCGAAAGTGGAAGGTGAATTGTGCGCCAGCGGCGAATTGACTTTTGTCCTTATCGACAATGATAAATTATAATCAATAATTATCGGGAATATCTATACATTTTATGTGGATTCCGTTATGGATAATCTATTTTTATGATAGTGTCCGGATATTCCCGTGATATAATATTTAAATTCCAGAAAGAAACCAATTAAAATAACTATGAGCTTAAAAATTGTTGTATTGGCAAAGCAGGTTCCGGATACCCGTAATGTGGGAAAAGATGCGATGAAGGCGGACGGAACTGTTAACCGGGCTGCTTTATCCGCTATTTTTAATCCGGAAGATCTTAATGCCCTTGAAATGGCATTAACCGTGAAAGACCGGGTTCCGGGATCTACGGTAACCGTGATCACCATGGGCCCCTCACGGGCCGCGGATATCCTTCGCGAATCACTCTACCGGGGTGCGGATGAAGGGATTCTAATTACCGATAAGAAATTTGCCGGTTCCGATACGTTGGCTACATCTTATGCATTATCATTAGCCATTAAAAAAATCGGGAATGTAGACCTGGTAGTAACCGGACGGCAGGCTATCGATGGAGATACCGCTCAGGTAGGACCCCAGACAGCGGAAAAACTTTGTTATCCCCAAATCACCTACGCGGAAGAAGTGGTAGAGGTTACCACTTCCGGTATCCGGATCAAAAGACGTCTGGAAAGAGGTATTGAGATCGTGGAATCTCCTTATCCCTGCCTCGTGACGGTACACAGTTCCGCTCCGGACTGCCGTTCGAAAATCGCCAAGAGGGTGATGAAATTTAAAAAGGCCCGTACTCTCTCCGAACTTCAGGAAATGGAAAATGACTATATTCCGTTATGGGAAAACAAACCGTACCTGAAAATTACGGAATGGAGCGCTTCGGATCTCGCAGCAGACTCGGATTGGCTTGGCCTTTCAGGTTCACCCACTAAAGTGAAAAAAATCGAGAATGTGGTACTGGCACAGAAAGAGAGCAAACTTCTAACGCCAGCTGATGAAGATATCAACGGATTGATGAAAGAATTGATCACCAGCCATATTATCGGATAGTTTCAGGGACACCGGATGCGTTCTTTTTATGAAAAGATTCCAGGCATCCTTAATTCCCGGCAAAATAAAAATTAAAAGAAATAAAGCATGAATAACATATTTGTTTATTGTGAAGTTACGGAAGACGGTACCATAGCGGATGTTAGCCTTGAGCTTTTATGTAAAGGTCGTAAATTGGCCGACATTTTAAAGGTAAAACTGGAAGCCGTAGTGATCAGCGGAAAGATGGAAAATATTGAAAAACAACTTTTTCCTTACGGAGTGGATGTAATCAACTGGGCACAGGATGACCGGTTGTTCCCTTACAGTACCATTCCTCATTTTTCCATTGTCGTAAAACTCTTTAAAGAAAAACAACCGGAAATAGCCCTTTTCGGTGCTACCTCCGTAGGCCGCGACCTGGCTCCCCGCGTGGCTTCTTATTTACGTTGCGGACTGACTGCCGATTGTACAAGCCTGGAGATCGGAGATCACGAAGAGAACAGGACCGGAAAAGTTTATAAGGATCTTCTTTATCAGATACGGCCGGCTTTCGGTGGTAATATCATCGCGACGATCATCAATCCGGAAACCCGCCCGCAAATGGCTACCGTTCGCGAAGGAGTCATGAAAAAAGAGATTTATAATCCTGATTATAAAGGGGTCGTTAATCAATTAAATACAGCGGATTATCTTAAGGATGAAGATTTTATCCTGAAGATTATGGAACGCCATATCGAACAACAGAAAGTTAATATTAAAGGAGCCCAGATCATTGTGGCAGGCGGATATGGCATGGGAAACCGGGATAATTTTAATAAACTTTTCGACCTTGCCGAATTGATTGGCGGCGAAGTAGGGGCTACCCGCGCCGCTGTTGACGGAGGTTTTGCAGATCATGAAAGGCAGATCGGGCAAACCGGCGTTACGGTTCGTCCGAAATTATATATTGCCTGCGGCATTTCCGGTGCCGTGCAACATCGCTCCGGAATGGAGGAATCTTCTAAGATCATCTCCATCAATACCGATCCGAAAGCCCCGATCAACGCTATTGCCGATTATACCATTGTCGGAGACGCCAATGACATCGTCCCTAAAATGATGAAATATTACCGGGCAAATACCAAATAATATCGGCAATATAATCAATAATCAAAAACAATGTAAAAATGGAAAATTACTATACCGACAATGAAGCCCTGAAATTTCAGTTATCCCATCCCCTGATGGAGAAAATCGTGAAATTAAAAGAAAGGGATTTTAAAGATAAAGACCAGTTCGATTATGCACCAGAGGATTTTGAAGATGCCATCGACAGTTATGACAGGATACTGGAAATCGTAGGCGAGATATCCGGGGAAGTGCTGGCACCCAATGCCGAAGGCGTGGACCAGGAAGGTCCCAAAATCGTGAATAATGAGATTATATACGCGGAAGGTACCCAAAAGAACCATGAGGCTTTAAGGGATGCCGGTCTGTACGGCATGTCTTTGCCTCGTAAATTCGGAGGACTTAATTTCCCTTATATTCCCTATGTGATGGCTGCCGAGATCGTTTCAAGGGCGGACACGGGTTTTGGTAATATCTGGGGTCTACAGGATTGCGCGGACACCCTTGTGGAGTTTGCCTCCGAAGAAATTAAGGAAGAGTTCCTGCCTTTTATTAATAAAGGGGCAACCTGTTCTATGGATTTAACGGAACCGGACGCCGGTTCCGATCTTCAGGCTGTAGGTCTTAAAGCTACTTGGGATGAAGGTTCCAATTGTTGGAGATTGAACGGGGTAAAAAGATTTATTACCAATGGCGATGCGGACATAAAACTGGTATTGGCACGTTCGGAAGAAAATACTACCGACGGACGAGGTCTATCATATTTTGTATATGACCGTAAAAATAAAGCGGTTACGATACGCCGTATCGAGAATAAACTGGGAATCAAGGGTTCCCCTACTGCGGAACTGGTTTTCAATGATGCTCCCGCCAAACTGGTCGGCGAACGTAAGCTCGGGCTTATCAAATATGTTATGTCCCTGATGAACGGAGCACGTTTGGGAGTGGCGGCACAGTCTGTGGGATTAGCTGAAGGAGCTTACCGGGAAGCTTATAAATACGCTCACGAACGGGAACAATTCGGAAAACCTATTGCCAGATTCCCCCAGGTATATGAGATGTTATCGACCATGAGAGCCAAAATTGATGCTGCAAGGGCATTATTGTATGAAACCACACGTTTAGTGGATGTTTATAAATCATTATCCCTGATCGCACACGAACGTCCGCTTACACCCGAAGAAAAAGCCGAACAGAAAGTTTACCAGAAAAGTGCGGATTTCTATACACCGTTGGTGAAATTATTTGCCAGCGAATATTGTAACCAGGTAGCGTACGACGCTTTACAGGTTCATGGCGGATCCGGATTTATGAAAGATTATCCGATCGAAAGGATGTACCGGGATGCCAGGATTACCAATATTTACGAAGGAACCTCCCAACTACAGGTTGTAGCTGCTATTAGAGGTGTGGGAAGCGGTATATTCCTCAATAAAATAAGGGAATACGAAAATGCCGAAATATCTCCCGACCTGGAGTATCTTCGTCAGAAATTGATCGCCATGACGGCCCAGTATGAAAACGCGGTAGCTAAAGTAACCGCATTCGGATCTTCTACCGAAGAATACGATTTCCATGCCCGCAGGATGGTGGAAATGGCCGGTTATATCATCATGGGATACCTGCTGGTTATAGATGCCAGCCGTTGCGACAGATTCAAACGTTCAGCCGAGATATTTATTCATCTGGGATGCGCGGAAAATACAAAATCCGCCACCTTTATAGAGGACTTTGATCCCCAGCGGTTGGGCGACTATAAAGTCGTCATGCCACAGGCCGAATGTACGGAATAAACAATCGTGAAATAAAAAAGGGAACAGTAATGTTCCCTTTTTTTGAAGAAAAAATGAAAAACCTAATCAAGGTGTATAATTTTCCCGGAACCTGATACCGAACCGCTTAAAGCCGGATTTCCCCGGTAAGATATTTTTCCGCTGCCGGAGATGCTGTAAGATAAACTTTGCAGTATCGTAGCGGAACTTTCCCCGCTGCCGGAGATATGACAGGAAAGATTGGTAAAGGTGGCGTCCAATGCGTTCATATTCCCTGATCCTGAAATAGAGATTGTACTATTGGTTATTTTTCCGGGCATGACGATTTTGCCTGATCCGCTTATTTTAACGTTCATATCCTCCGCAATAACAGGACTCGTGGTTTCAAGTCTTCCGGAACCTGAAATATTAATACCTAGTCTGTTAACGGTTACCGAATCATTGAATAATATCTTGCCGGAACCGGATAAAGCGAATTCCAGGGAGGGGACGTGAAGCGCATTCATAGTTTGGAATACGGCAGATCCGGAGCTTTTGACCTCACTTAATCCGGAAGAATGACCTGTGATTTTCAAGGTAGTAGGTTGAAGGTTAACATAAGTGTTCCCATTCATTTTTTGAGATTTTATATGCAAAGTACGCCCTTCGGTATAGATTTTCAGGTATTCCAATATATTCTCATCGGTGGTAACCTGCAGATAAGGGGAAGCGGACTGTGAATATTCGAAGTCCACAGGAACCGAAATCTGTATTTCATCATAATCATTTACATTGATCTCCCGGGTTACAATATATTTATTGCCCCTTATAGGCGTATTCACGCAACTTTGGCTGAGGGTAATCATTGCGATCATCATAACAAGAATGGATTTACTTTTCATCGTCATATTTTTATGTTTATAATTTAAAATTTTAAACCTCCGGTCAGACCGACCCAGAAATCTAATTTTACAAAATTAGACTTTTTCGTGATAATAGAGTAGGGTAAATTCAGATTAAACGTTCCGGAATGAGAAGTTTGGATGGAAAGATTGGCTGTTGGACCGATAAACATTTTGAAATGGTTGGCTATTCTTAAATGTAACAGGGGACGGAATTGGACGAGTCCGTTGTATCCGATATCATAAATATTTTCATCATAATACTGTCTTAATCTTTTTCCCATAACCTGATAATGCATCAGTTCCAGGTTAAGCCCTATGCGGTTTCTCCATAAAAAGGAAGTACCCAGTCCGATACCCGGGGCATAGAGATTGTCGGTAAAATTACATCCGAAAGCAAGGATCGTATATAATTGTTTCACGCCAGAGCGAAAGGTGAGCGAAGTATGTAAAAGCTCGGCTCCTTCTATACCGAATTCCACTATACCTCCTTTTTTAACGATATTGATGATGCCCAAAGGTATCCCGTCGGCCGTATCCCTTACATTGATCACAGCCATCTGAAAACCTCCTTTTTTGGTGATATTCAATCCTCCCGTAATCTGGCAGGAAGATTCCTTCGCGATATTGATCCCTCCGCTGATCTGCGTGGATACTTTCCTGGCAATATTGAGTCCTCCGGTAAGCTGAAAGGCGGTAGTCTGCGCAATGTTGATTCCGGCGCTTAATTGTGAAATATTGGACTTCGCGATATTGATCCCTCCGGTAAGCTGTACGGTAGCCTCCTTAGCGAGATTAAAACCCGCACTTCCCTGGAATTTTCCCGTTTTCGAAATATTGGCCCCGCCGGCCAATTGCGCATAAGAGGCTTTGGCCACGTTTATACCGGCCGTTCCCTGGAAACATCCCGTATCCGCCACATTCACGCCTCCCGAGAACTGGGTCGAGTAACCTTTGCCCGTATAGTTAAAACCCGCTGCGAATTGTATATTCCGGCTTCCGGCAGCATGTTCACGGTTTGTGCCCGTGATATTGAAGGCTCCCGCCAATTGTACACCTTTTACTTCATACCGGTTAATGTTAAATGCCGTGGCCATTTCAAAACCGTTAATTCCTCCGGTATATCCTCCGATTAAATTAAAGGAAAATCCGTAATAATTTTCGGATGAATATACCCAGTCGGTCCCCAGAGGGTAAACAAAGGAAAACTGCGCGATTTTATGTTTTTTAACGGCAGTGTCTCCTACTGTTATTTCATGGTTGATGTCGGGAGTAACTTTGGTAGTATCCCGTAATGTAGCGCTGTCGACAGGCGCGGCAGCAATTAATAAGGCAGCTAAATAAGTTTGCATATTATCTTCAGTTTCTGGATTAATACTGTCAAGACAATCGATGTCTTCCATACCAGTATCCGAAAAACTATTTTTTGATAATATACTTTCTAATTCTTTTGTTATCAGCTCGATATTTTTATTTGTATCTGCTCTTTGCGTTAAATTTTCCTCAATGGCAATGGTTGCCGGACCTTGTTCCGTGTTTTTCCTTTCTTTCCGGGAGAGGATCAGATAATCCCCGATCTGTTTATAGCGAATGGAATCGGGTAGAAGAAACGGCAGCACTTCTTCCAGCGGTTGTTCATCTACCCGGACCGTCACCGGTTGATTGTCGTCAATAAGCAGGGGATCGTATGAAAAACGGAAGCCGGTTTGACGTGAGATGGAACTGAAAGCTTCAAATAAGGGTTCTTCGTCCAGAGATAACGTAATACCGGAAGGTATCCTGTTATGCTGGGCCTCCAGATTATACGAATTTAATCCGAATGATAATAAAATCAAAAGAATTAGATTCCGGCTTTTTTTATTTTGAAATATAATAAGCGTCATTAGTTACCGTGATCTTTAGGGAAAGGGTTTCCGCTATGATATTCAATATGTTCTCAACGGATTCATGAGGAGCGAAACTTACGCGGATGAGCATCTCTTTTAATGAGGGGTCTCCGATAATGATTTTGACACCATAGCGGGAAATAAGTGTATTGATTACCTGGTCCAACGGGACGGAATCAAATACC
Source organism: uncultured Bacteroidales bacterium (assembly GCA_937949745.1). Lineage (GTDB taxonomy): Bacteria > Bacteroidota > Bacteroidia > Bacteroidales > WCHB1-69 > JAGVVH01. Next base: position 16,965 of record CALECM010000057.1, read on the forward strand.
ATATCATTCTGACTGCTTTCCGCTTCAGGGGAAGGTATGGGCATCGTTTTTTCATCAGGTATTACCGCTTCCGAAACCGGTTCGGGAACAATAAGTTCGGAATGAAGATTGGCCGGGGAAAGCGGTTCAACGGCTTTTTTCTCGTAGTGGGTAAATTTTTTCGATACAGGATCGTATATTCCCCGTTCTCCCGCTTTGATCCGGATTCCCTGCAGTTGCTCCGTATAGAACAATACTTCTCCTTCTTCCACTTCCACGCTGACGTGAGTTCCGTGTGGAAAAGCGCTTACCGTGAAAATAGTCCCGATATCCTGTATCCGGGTTTCACCCGCATATACGATCAATCCTTTCTCAGAAGGTTCCCGGATAGCGAAAGTCGCTTTTCCGGATAATTCCACTTCATTTTTTATTTTGGATTTATACATCATTTTTGATCCGGCCTCCAGGTTTACTTCGACAAGATCAAATAATATAAATTCTTTTTCATGCGTTTCCGCAGCCAGTTGAATTGTAGTGTCCGGACGGCCGGAAAAATAAAAAGTAAAAATACCGATCAGGATTAAAAGAACGGCTGCCGCCGCACCGAAAATTAAATTCCTGGATATGGTTCTTTTTTTTACGGATTTTTCTTCCTGCCGGTTCATATAGGCGATGAAATTTCCCAGCGCTTTTTCAGTATCTGGCGTTTTTCCCGCCGTATCGGGTTTCATCATCCGGTACAGGGAAGTCATCCTGAAGAAATAATTTTCATTTTCTTCCGATCCTGAGAGCCACTCATCCAGCTTTTGAAGCTCCGAGTCCGTAGCTTCTCCACTGAAATATCTGGATAATATGAGATCTATTTCTTCATTCATAACCATTTATTTTCCTATATTTATGACGGTCAATAACAGGATTAAAACAGGCAGGTACTCTTTCAACTCTTTTCTTAATATTTTCAATGCATTCACGATCTGGGTTTCCACCGTGTTATGGGTGATATTCAGTTTTCGGGCGATTTCGGCATAAGAGAGATATTCATACCGGCTAAGCCGGAAAACTTCCCTGCACCGGGGAGGCAAATTTTCTATCGCCGTTTCGATCTGGCGGTTCAACTCTCCGCTGATCACCCGTGTGTCCGTATTGTTAACCGTATTCTGACCTGTATAAGCCAAATATTCGTGATGTTCCATCCTGATCTTACGCTGTTTGATTTTATTCAGGCAATCATTGTGGACAATACGGTACAGATAAGACTTAACGGAAGTATGTATCTCCAGGTTACTCCGCTGATCCCATAGTTTGCAAAACATTTTCTGCACTATATCTTCCGCATCATCGGTATCCGGAAGTAAACCGTAAGCATATCTGCACAAAGGATCGTACCATTCCACAAAAAGTTGCTCAAAAGCTTTTTTGTTGCCTGCACGTAAATCATGTATATTCATCACCTTTTTCAAAACCCCGTTTTTCGCAGTGCAAAAGTAACGCTTTTCAAAATATATGACAAATGAAAACCTGATTACCATGATCCGTATTCATAAAGTTTATATATTTGCAGTATGGTATTTGATACTATATTAGATATAAAGGGAATACAAATTAAAATTAGATTGAGATGGATGCACAGAAAGTAGATATTTTCATAATGACCAATGGTAAGTATTTCGAAAGCCAGCACATTATGCATATCCGGGATAGATTACTGGCAGTGGATGACAGCAAATGGGCATTCCTGCAAACGATTCCTTTTAAAGATCCGACTACCAGCCTGATTTTATCGATCCTGGTAGGTTACCTGGGTGTGGACAGATTTTATATCGGAGATGTGGGCCTGGGCATCGGAAAGTTGTTGACCTGCGGTGGTCTTGGAATATGGGCTATCGTGGACTGGTTCCTGATCATGGGCGCCACCCGTCAGAAAAATCTGGAAAAATTACAGCAAGTATTGTTTTAGTGCCTGCTTCCGGGAAAAAATTATATATTGCCGCTCTTTTTATCCTGATCGTGGGCTATCTCTGGATTTTTGTCCATTCTTATACTTCTTTCCCACAGGAAGGTTATGTATTTTGTTTTTTTAAACATATAACAGGAGTTCCTTGCCCCGCCTGCGGATCCACCCGGTCCGTTTTATCTTTTTTCCATGGAGAAATCAAGGAAGCGGCGGCATATAATCCTTTGGGAATTGTGAGCGGCATACTGATGATCGTACTTTTGCCATGGATCTTATACGATATTATCTTACGGAAGGATTCTTTTTACAGGGCTTCCCTAAAAACGGAGAACCTTTTTAAGAAAAAATATATGTTTATTCCGGCTATTCTATTGGTGGTTTCAATTTGGATATGGAATATCGCCAGGGGAATATAGAGGATTACGACTCATTCAGCATACTCCAGATTTCGTCCTTTAAGGCTACCAGGTTTTTTCTGGCAAGAGCCGAAATGAAATAAACCGGAATATCGGAAGGTACTTTCTTTTTAAGCTTTTTGATCTCGTCTTCAGGCAGGAGATCACATTTGGTAATCGCCAGTATTCTTTTCTTATCCATCAGCTCCGGATTATAAGCCTTAAGCTCATGGAGCAGTATTTTATATTCTTTCTTGATACTTTCCGAAGTACAGGGAATCATGAACAAGAGTATCGCATTCCTTTCGATATGCCTCAGGAATCTAAGTCCGAGCCCTTTTCCTTCAGAAGCGCCTTCCACAATGCCCGGGATATCGGCCACCACGAATGATTGGAATTCCCGGTAAGCTACCATGCCCAGGTTCGGCTTTAAGGTAGTAAACGGATAATCGGCTATTTTAGGCTTCGCGTTCGATAAAACGGATATCAGGGTCGATTTTCCCGCATTGGGAAATCCTACAAGTCCCACGTCGGCCAGTACTTTCAATTCCAGGATCATCCAGCCTTCAATACCGGGTTCTCCGGGTTGGGCGAATCTCGGTGTCTGACGGGTAGCCGTTTTGAAATGCACGTTTCCCTGTCCGCCGCGCCCGCCTTTCATAATGATCAGTTCCTGTCCGTCTTCCACTACTTCTCCAAGATATTCTCCCGTTTCCGGATCACGTACGATGGTGCCGAGGGGAACTTCCACCATGGCGTTTTTCCCGTTTTTCCCGAAACGCTGATTGGCCTGGCCGCTGCCGCCGTCTTCCGCGAAAATATGCTTGGTGTAACGTAGATGGAGTAAAGTCCATAAATTCCGGTTTCCCTTTAATATAACGTCACCGCCTTTTCCGCCGTCGCCACCGTCAGGACCGGCTTTAGGGTCCTGGGCCGTTCGGGACAAGTGGGCGGAACCGCCACCGCCTTTTCCCGATCGGAAAAATATTTTGACGTAATCTATAAAATTCTCTCCTGACATGGCTATTGTATAGCCCGGCTTCCCGGTTTAATATAAGGCTTTCCTTCTTTACACAAGGGGCACTCTTCCGCTTCCCAGCTTTCGATATCCAGTTTAACCGCACCGAAAACAGGATATTCAAGCTCTTTGGTACGACGATCCACAATACAGGCTATTCCTACGATTTCGGCGCCCATGGATTGAAGCACTTTGATGGTTTCCAAAGAAGATTTTCCGGTGGTCACCACATCTTCGGTGATCAGGATCCGGTCTCCCTTTTTGATCTCGAAACCGCGGCGCAAACACATTTCCCCGTTTTCACGTTCGGTAAAAATAGCCGGGACACCTAATTGCCTTCCCAATTCATACGCCACAATGATACCGCCCATGGCAGGCCCTACAACGAGATCGATATCCAGGTCTTTGACTTTCTCTTTCACGATAGCCAGTACTTTTTCCGCTCTTTCGGGATACTGTAATAATTTCGCGCACTGGCAATAACGGTTGCTATGTCTTCCGGATGATAACAAAAAATGGCCCTCCAGTAATGCACCGGATTCTTTGAGTTGTTCGATAACCATGGTATAAAGTTGTTGATGTGTGATAAATAACGGTGCAAAGATAAAAAAAATCCCGCATCCTTCTATAAATTACCTTTCAGCGCCAGGAGTTCGTACTTGGCTTTCAGTAATTGTATGGCATGTACTTCCCGGCTGATAAGCGATTGTATTTCGTCATTTTGCTGTTTGATAAAATCGTAAGCCGTGATAGTTCCGTTCATCAGCTGTATGCGGTAAGTAGCGGTGAGGCTTTTATATTTTTCCGTGATCTGGTTGTCGAGAACGAGCAGGTTTTCAATTCTCCTGATCTCGTTCAGTTTTTCCTGGATCGCGATTTTATTGGACTTTTCAAAATCCGATTCCTGGGCCATTAAAATAGACTTCTGCAATTTGATGATATTACCCACGCCAGCCGTTTTGGCCCAGTTAATGACGGGAATGCGGAAGTTGATTCCCACAAAATAAAACCAGTCGAAATTATTGCTGAAAATATCGAAAGTGGTTCTTCCGTAACCGGCGGTTCCTATCAGGGAAATATGGGGAATCGTATTGGCATAATGAAGTTTCCGTTGATAATCCAGTCCGGAAATTTCATTCTCAAAAATAGCGTATTCCAACCTTTTGGAATTTGTATTGAATTCGATTTCAATAAATTCCGGGGTTTTAAATTCCGCTTGCGAAAGTTCTTTACCTGTAAGGATAGAAAGGGAAGAAATCAATGATTCTTTCGTGGCTTCCAATTCTCCTTTTTGCTGTTCGATTTTAAGTTCTTCGAGCTCCATCTGGTCTACGGCCGTAGCATAGATGACTCCTTCTTTCAAAAGCACCCTTAACTGGGCTAATTGTTCGGCAATCGTACTTTCGACATTTGATAATATAATGATCTGTTTTTCAATAATCAATAAGTTCAGATAAATGGCGATAACCTGTTCTTTAAGCTGGTTGATCGAAAGGTTCAGTTTGTAGATTTCGGTTTCGTTGGCCAGTTTCTCATACCTGCGGTTGTAAAATATTTTACCGCCGTCAAATAAAACCTGGTAAAGATCCAGTCCGACACGGTACTGGTCTCTGGATATGGCATCTATTCCGGGTATGGAAAGCGGAAGCTGGGGAACCTGGGATTGGTAGGAAATCAGTCCGTTGATCTCTAAGGTCGGATAAAAATGGGAAGAAGCGTCGTTGATCTTGACTTTCAGTAGTTGTTCGTTTAATTCTTTCTGTACGTTAGCGGAGGATTGTGCGATAGCCCATTCCTGGCATTCCTCGATCGTAACGGCCATCTGGGCCTTCGTTATGCCCAGACCGTAAAAAAAAGTAAATATGATGAATAGTAAAAATCTTTTCATAGTAGAACTTTCGTATAAAAATGCGTATTTTAGACAATTGGGAAAACTGCTAAAATCAGGCAAAAGTACTGAAATTATTGATTAATTACTTATCTTTGCGTTCAAATTTTTTTCAGGTATGATATATTTAGATAATTCAGCGACAACATACCCTAAACCTGTTGAGGTTTACGGCTTTATGAATGATTTTTACCGCGATCACGGTGTAAGTCCGGGACGTTCGGGTTTTGATGCGGCGATCGAAACCGGAGAATTGGTGACAGAAACCCGCAAAATGTTAACGAAAATGTTTAACGGCGGGGATGATTATAACAGGCTTACGTTTAGTTATAATGCTACGGATTCCCTGAATATTATATTGCAGGGGATGATCGAAAAAGGGATGCATGTCATCACCACCATGCTGGAACACAATTCAGTGCTTCGTCCGCTTTATACCCTGGAAAAAAAGGGGATTTGCGAAGTAACTTATGTTCCTTTCGACGAGCGCGGTTATGTCGATCCCGATGATATTAAAAAAGCCATCAAACCTAATACCAGGCTGGTCGTTTGTACCCATTGTTCCAACGTGATAGGAACCGTACAGCCGATTGCTAAAATCGGTAAGGTTTGCAAAGAAAACGGTCTTCTTTTCGTGGTTGACGGCAGCCAGGGCGCCGGTGCCGTAGAAATGGATATGCAGAAATTCGGCGTGGATGTTTATATTTTCACGGGACATAAATGCCTGATGGGACCGACGGGAATAGGTGGCTCTTACGTCCGGGAAGGAGTTACCATAAAACAAACGCGCTTCGGCGGGACCGGCGTACGGTCGGCAGTTCCGGGTCATCTGGAAGAATATCCGTACCGTTTGGAAGCCGGAACAATGAATATCCTGGGCGTTGCCGGACTTTATGCGGGAGTAAAGTGGGTATTGAACAACGGTATCCGGAATATCCATGATGCCGAAATGAAATTGTGGAAAAAACTGAGGGACCGGTTGAGAATGATTGAAGGAGTAACAGTCTATTGCGCTACTTCCGAGGAAGACCAAAACCCGGTTTTATCATTTAATATCGAAGGTTTTAACGGAGGAGACGTGGGCACCATTCTGGATGTGGATTATGATATAGCCTGCCGTACGGGTTTGCAATGCGCTCCTAAAGTACACGAGATATTGGGGACCATCGATTTACACGGTACGGTAAGATTAAGTCTCGGACCTTTTAATACGATGGAAGATATCGATACGGCCATTACCGCCGTGGAAGAGATCGCAGCCCTGAAAGGCTTCCAGTATAAATGCTAAGTCAGCTATTTCTAAAAATTTCTGAAAAATAATTACATTTGCACCTTCATTAAATATGACGGTGATGAAAAGAATTATTTCAACATTTATCCTTTTAATAGGCTTGGTCCAGGTTTTACATACGCAGAATCGTTCTGACAGCGTCCACGTGGCTCATTACGATATCCATCTTTCCGTAGTTGATTTTACCGGAAAAACCATCGAAGGATATACGGCTTTGGATGTAGTATCCAAAATTGACGGACTGCAAACTTTTACCCTCGATCTGGCTCCTCTTACTGTAGATTCGGTTCTTGTGGCTAACAGTCATGTTCCTTATCGTCATGCGAATTCCTTGCTGGTGATTAATTCGCAAAACGCTTTACAGGAAGGGGATACCGTAAATGTAAAGATTTTCTACCGTGGGCAGCCCGAGACGGATCCGCGATGGGGAGGATTTTATTTTTCAGGACAATATGCTTTTAATATGGGGGTTGGAATGTCCAGGATTCCGCATAATTACGGCCGCTGTTGGTATCCCTGTATAGATGATTTTACGGATAAATCTACCTATCATTATCATATCCGGACTGAAAATCATAAAATGGCGGTTTGTAGCGGATTATTGACTGATACCACTCATTATGAAGATGGAACAATTAATTGGGAATGGAAATTGCAACAACCGGTACCGACTTATATTTCATCGGTGGCAGTCGGGGAATACCGGGTTTATACCGATACATTTCATGGAATGAATCATGCCGTTTCGATCAATATCTATACGACTCCCGGCAATATAGACAAAGTCCCGGGATCTTTTGTCCACCTGAAAGAAGCCCTGCAAAATTATGAATCTTTATTCGGACCATACAGATTCGACAGAGTGGGATATGTAGGAGTTCATTTTAATATGGGTGCGATGGAGCACGCCACTAATATCGCTTATCCCGTATCAGCCGTTACCGGCGATCTGAACTATGAATCTTTGTGGATACATGAACTTGCGCATAGCTGGTTCGGGAATCTGGTTACTTGCGAACGGGCTGAAGAGATGTGGCTTAATGAGGGTTTTGCCAGGTATTGTGAAAGCTTAATGAATGAATTTCTGTATCCTGATCCCGCTCCGGGCAATGATCCCGCATTGATCAGAAGGAAACTGCACCGTGACGTGTTAACCAATGCCCATCTTCAGGACGGGGGATATTTTGCCCTGGATGAAGTTCCGCAGGAAGTAACGTATGGATCCACCTCCTATGATAAGGGAGGAATAGTGGTGCATACTTTACGTAATTACCTTGGAGATACTTTATTCTTTTCCGGAATACGGCAACTTATGGATGAATATAGTTTTAAGACGATCAATTCACCTGAATTCTTTGAGGCAATGACGACATATACCGGTGTTCCTTTGCGGGATTTTTATGAAGCCTGGATACACCAGCCCGGTTTTTTACATTTTTCCATAGATTCCATCCGTGAAAGCGGAAGCCCGGATCATTACAGGGTATATCTGAAACAAAAACTTTCCCATGCCACACATTATGGTAATAGCAATAAAGTAGATATTACCTTTTTTTCATCGGACGGGAATACCTTCACTTTTCCGGGATTTATATTTTCGGGCCGGACCGGTGTGGCCGATATCAGAATTCCTTTCAGGCCTCTATATGGAGTAGTAGATTATGACGAAAAATTAGCGGATGCCGTTATTGATTATAATCCGGAACTTACCTCTTCGGAAATTCTTACGCTCTCGGATGCTTACCTGAGGGTTGCGCCGCAACAGCTTCCCGTTCCGGTAAAGTTGCGTATAGAATATAATCTCGTGGCTCCCGATCCTTTAAAAAGAGATGATCCTGCCATTTACAAAATGGCTGATTCTTATTATTGGAGGATTGAATATATTGCTCCGGAAACTTTCGACGTCCATCTCCATTTCCGGTATTCCGCCGCTCTGGCTCATCAGAAAGATTATGAGTTATTGCAGGGATATACCGTGGAAGATCTGGTACTGTTGTACCGCCGTGATGCCGCTGATGATTGGCGCATCATTCCTTTTACTCAAACCGGGTCTTCCATGTCCGGATATCTCAGGACTACCTATATTGTACCGGGAGAATATACATTGGGCATAGGGAATAAGGAAACCGGTATTAACCATCTTCATAATAAGGAGAAAGTTAATCTTCAGCCTAATCCTGCCCGGAATTATCTGGAATATCATCTGGGTAGTTTAGAAAGGGAAATTAACAAAGCGGAAATCTTCGACACTTTGGGAAGGGTCATCAAAGAAATCCGGATCCATACGAATTCAGGGATAATTGATATCAATACTTTGTCGAAAGGGAATTATATCATCCGTTTTTCAGACGGCAAAAAATCTTTTACCCGGAAATTCGTCAAGGAATAACTAATTCAGGTTCCAATACCATGAAAGGAAATCTTTCCAGGGAAGGTCTAATTTTCCGGCTACTTCTTTTTTGGTGATTTCACCGTTATAGCAATAAAGGCTTTGGAACAATACCGGATTGGTCTGGATGCTTCCGCGAAGATTGGAACTTAGGGCCAGGGCGAGTAATATCGGTAAGGTGAGATTGCTTAAAGAAACGGTAATGCCGACCGGTGTTTCTTCCCGGTAAAAAATGTCATGTAAAATACTGTTTCCGTCTATATCTTCTATAAAATCCAAAGCGAATGCGGTAATTTTTTTCGCCTTCATAATCGTAAAGCACTCTTTGGTAAGGCTGGAAATATCGAGTGAAGAGACAATAACCTGATTCGGCTTCAGGAAGCCTACTTCTTCCAGTGTGAAAGGTTCCAGTTTTAAGAGAATATCGGAATTCTGGATGACTGAAAAACTATCTTCGAGAATATCCCCTCCCGCGTCGGCAAAATCGAGATCCGTATAGGAGGCATGGCTTCCGTAATTACGTTCGATCCAGATCTGCACTCCTTCTTCTTTTATTTTGGCTGTTTTGGCAGGAATAAGGGGCAGGATTCCCCGTATCGGGATAAAATCCTTAATGAGACCAACGGAACGGTGCCGGTCGGGAACCAGTAATTCCAGACTCTCTTCCTGGGGATTTAACTGTGGCAGCGGATTACTCATCATCTCGGTATCATTTATTCCTTTATTTTCAAAATTCTTTTTCCGTCCTCCTCGACTTCGATCTCCACACGGATAAAGTCTTCTTTAATATAATCTTCCGCTTTTTCCACCCATTCCATAAAACAGTAGGCTCCGCTTTTTAAATATTCTTCCATTCCGATCTGATAAAGATCGCCGGGGTTATCGATCCGGTAAAAATCGAAGTGATAAACCGGTTCATCTTGATCGGTGAAATATTCATTGATAATGGCAAACGTAGGACTTGAAGTAGTTTCCGTTACATGTAAAACGCGGCATATTTCTTTAATAAGGGTAGTCTTTCCGGCTCCCATTTCCCCGTAAAAACCAAATATACGGTTTTCCGGATATCGGGCGATAATATCGGATGCCACATCGCTAAGCTGGGATTCGTCGTAAATAATCTGGTTCATGATATACATTCTCTTTTTAAGGATCAAATATTCCGGTAATAATCAGAAAGATAATCTAAAGGAGAAACAATGATTTTTCCTAAATGAAGACGGTTTTCCACAGCCTCTTCTTCTATCAATTCCCTAAAATGAAACGCTACCGAGCCCATTAAGTTTAATGGATAGGAGAGCGCTTGTTCTCCGTAGAACCGGATCTGGTTTTCCAGGAAAAGCCGGAAAGAATTCCGGCATATTTTCCGGATATAGGGATGATGACTGTTTTCCAATATAAAAGGAGCAAAGGAAGATAAAAACCGGTTGGGAAAAGGCTGGCGGTATAGCCGGTCCATGATCATGCTTTCATCCAAGCCGTATATAATGTCGAAGCGGTCTTTGATCTCCGTCGGTAAATCCCTGGAAAGATAGGCCGTTACGAATAACTTCCCGAGATGCGTGCCGCTTCCTTCGTCACCCAGGAAATAACCGAGCGAGGGAGCTTTGTGAACGATCTCTTTTCCATCATAAAAGCAGGAGCTTGATCCTGTACCCAAAATAGCTACCCATCCCGGTTGATCACCGCACATCGCATGGCATGCGCCCCACAGATCGGATCTAACGTCAATAATTACATCGGGGAAATGACTTCCCAGCATCTCTGATATTTTTCCGGCATTTGAAGGATTACCGCATCCGGCGCCGTAATAAAAAAGATGGAGAAGAGGATCATGAGGGAATTCGCTTTTTATATCCAGGGCTATTTCAGAAAGTATCTCATCGATCTGTTCCCGGATGGCATAGTTGATATTCAGTCCGCCGGTGGAACGGCGTAAACGGCTTTCCCCCCGGCTGGCTATGAGATATTCGGTCTTGGTAGCGCCACTGTCGATGATAAGTTGCATTATAGCCTGTTTATAAGGGTTGAACGCGAAATATAAACCGGATTGTTCCTTTTGTAAGCTGAGGATTTGAAACGTTGTATCAGCGGATGATCTTCCAGTGTTTGGTCCCCATTCATAAAATATTCCTGAAATAGCTTGTCCGCCTCAAAGTAATTGGTCACGCCCAATTGCTCATAGTCGCTTTGGCTCACGCCTAATCCGTCAACCGGAACCGCGTCTATGCAATCCTGTAAAGCTTCCTTTCCCCGGGCATCGCATTCCTGCAATAAATAAGCTGAAAGACGGTAAACCTCGGTTTTCCAAAGATTGATAATGGGCGCATAATCGCCGACATCTCCGTGGAGAGTCCAGAAGCCGGTTAAAAATTCGGTATAATTATCGGTAGAAACCACGATACCTTTATTAAGCTGCGCAAGGTCATAGAGCATGATCATACGCATCCGGGCTTTCATATTTCCCTGCCTTAATTTCGATAATAAAGTATTGTCATATCGTATAAGGTGTTTCTTGAAATCAAAGAAAGTATCCGTCAGATCCAGATGCTGGAAATCATGGCAAAATGTATTTCCGATAGCGGTAGCCCTGCTTTCCTCATCCAGTGTATTGGTCTCGATAGAGATGGAACGGCCTATCAGCGATATTTTCAGATCGTCGCAAACCGGTCGCAGAAGTACCGCGCATAAAGCGCTGTCGATTCCTCCGGAAATTCCGAGTACCAGTGAAGAGAGACGGTATTGCCGTATATAATCTCCTATTTCTTTACGGATAGCCTCTAACGTATGGTAAAGCTGCTCATCGCTTTCCAGAAAAGGAAAATATTGCCTGTCGGGTATATTCATTATACTATTAACTAAAGGGTTGTCGGTTGATTGGCTGATATGCAAACTTACAAAAAAAATTGATCGGAAATGGATTGGCAACACCTAAAAGAAGAAATAGTTCATGGCTGAGGTCTTAAATAGTCGAAAATAAGTCTGTTATAAAATATCCTATAATCGTTTTAATATCAGTTATTTAGCGTGTAATTCCTGATTTTTCGTTTTCCTGTGTTAACTTTCGTTAACTTTATTTAACAAAAATATTATGCTGATTACTAGTGAATTAGTTATGTTACTCACAGGATTTTACTCATTTACAGTAAGATTGTACCCGAATTTTTAAAAAAAGGGTATATCTTTGCTGACCATAATTCTGTTCGCAGAAAAAATCATTTGGATAATCAATTATTAAATCAACCTAACATGAGTAACGAATCAAATACTGCACTTAAGAAAAACCGTCCGCAAAGCTCTTTCCAGACCATGAGCAGCAAAAGGAAGCTGGAATCTGTATTTTTATTTGTCACCGGAAAATGCAATGCAACATGCAAAATGTGTTTTTACGCGGATGACATGGCGAAAAAAGAAGCAGATCTTACTTTTGACGAGATGCGTAAATTATCCGAATCTGCAGGAGAATTTAACCGTCTCTGGCTTTCTGGCGGCGAACCTACACTCAGGGAAGATCTTCCTGAAATTATAGAAATGTTCTATAAGAATAATAAGATCAAGGATGTGAATATGCCTACCAACGCGCTTAAACCGGACCGGGTGATAGAATGGATCACACGATTACGCAAGAGTTGTCCGGACTGTAACTTTACGGTAAGCGTATCTATGGATGGTTTTGAAAAAACCCACGATATCCAGCGCGGAGTACCGGGTAATTTTTATAAAACCGTGGAAACCCTCCATAAATTATCCCAAAATTTCAAAGGTGATAAAAGGGTGCTTCTTAATATGGGAACCGTGATCACCAAATATAATATTGATGAATTGGTCGATTTCATGACCTGGATCTACGGACGTTTCAATATTTCTAACCATACGATCGAAGCGGCCCGCGGAATTACACGCGAAGAAGGAGTTAAGATTTTAACGGAAAAATCACTTAAAGCATTGCAGGACAGGGTTTCTCCTATTTACTCCGCTTATGCCGACCGCATGGTGGAAGGCGAAACCGGTATGAGAAGGACCATGACTAAATTTTTCTACCTGGGATTGATCCGTACTTTATATAATGTGAGGGCGGACAATATTGATAAACCGACTCCCTGGAATATGGATTGTACGGCAGGTGAAACCACCCTGGTTATCGATTATGACGGACGTTTCCGTTCCTGTGAATTGAGGGAGCCGCTCGGCAATGTGAAAGAGTTTGATTGTAATATCGAACAGATCATGAGCGGAGATAGAATGAGGAACGAAGTGGCCGAGATCGGTTGCGGCTATAAAGCGAATTGCTGGTGTACCCATGGTTGCTGGATCATGTCCTCCATCGTGTTCAATCCACGTAAAATGATATCCAAAGTAATATCCGGATACCGCCAGGCTAAGAAACTATACCAGCCCATAGCATTTGACGAGACCTTATTGTCTAACCTCGAAATCAAATACGGGGTCGACAGGGATAAACTCCAGCAAATCGGACTTATAAATCAATAAAAATCATGAAAATACTTTTAGCAACGCGGGGATCTAACGGGGATATCATTCCATATCTTAATCTGGCTTCGGAATTGAAGAATCGTGGACATGAAGTCCTGATCAATCTGCCCAAGGTTTTTGAAAATCTTGTTATTCCCTATGAGCTTGATTATGTTTTGCAGGATTATGAAGATATCAACGGCATGATCCACAATGCGGATAATGAAGAAAAATCCTTCGGTGTTAAAACTTTACTCGACTGGGTCAAAAATTCGATCAGCAAACAGTTCGATCAGCTTATACCTCTGGTGGAGGATGCGGATATTTTCGTATCGACCAATACCGAATTTGCCGCTTCCAGTATAGCCGAATATTGTGCTAAACCGTTTGTCAGGACGGCCTACGCTCCATTCCTACCCGGAAAAAGGATCCCGCCTCCGCTCTTGCCGTTTACCAAAGAGAATTCGTTCCTTGTACCGGCAATTTGGAAAATGATCAACGGCCCCACTAATCTCATGATGTCGAGTATCATCAATAAGAACAGGAAAAGATTGGGTATGAAACCTATCCGAAGCATCACGCATCACTCGGTTAGCCATGCTTTCAATACCTTATTATATAGTCCTTCTCTGGGCACTGTGGACAGGGACTGGAAATGGCAGTGGGATATTTGCGGATATTGCTTTAATGATACCTTCAAGTATAATGAAGACACTTACCGCGACCTGATCGACTTTATCCGCCAGGATACCCGCCCAACCATATTTTTTACTTTCGGCAGCTGTACTTCGAAAAACGGAGAAAGATTCGTGGATTACATCGCCGGTATTGCCAAAGAAAAGCAATATAAACTGGTGATAGGCTCAGGATGGTCCAATACCGGGCTTCATCTGGAAAACAGTAAAGATATATTCCTGATGATGAATCCTATACCTCATAACCTGATCTTCCCTGAATGTGACGCCGTGATCCACCACGGCGGAACCGGCACTACCCATAGCGTGGCACGCCAGGGAAAACCTCAAATGATCGTTCCCCTTTTACTGGATCAGTATTACTGGGGTGCCCGTATCAATAAGCTTGGTATCGGCACGCAACCGGTAAAAATAGGAAACATATCCAAAGACGACCTCCAAAGAAGAGTAACGGATTTGGTGACCAATAATGCCTATAAAAATAATGCATTGAATATTAAACAGCAGATGGGAACGGAAAATGCCATCGATAAGTTCTGCGACCTTGTGGCGCAGGTTGTTTAAGATTATTCTTTTTAACCTTAAGATCTGAGTAAATGCGCATCATTCAATGCGCATTTTTTGTTGGATTGAGGAGAATATATGCTGGAAAAATTCCTCTGATCTTAAATATTCATAATGTTGTTATTAAATGTATTTCTTATTACAAAAGAAATTTGTTTAAGAATTTTATCATTCTCTATAATTTTTGAATTTCTATAGCTATAATATCTATTTACTTTTTGAGGTATGGTTATAGGCAAATCTTCAAAATAAAGGTCGCTAAGTTCTTTATTTATATCTAACATATTTTCATATACAAGATTGAAATAAGCAAATTCTTTCTGTTCAAAATATATTTGAAGCTCTAAAACCGTTGTTTGTAGTTTATTAATTGCTGGACTGACAATTATATCAATTTCTTTACTTTCAATTTTTCCACGTAAAATATCGTGAATTGCAATTCCATGCCACATTTGTTGAACTTCTGCATATGCTCTAAAAAAAGAATTTACCGCATCTAGCTTTTTATCTTGAAATAAATTATGGTTTATTTCTTTTTTTCTTGATGTTAACTCTAATATTCTTTTAATCAAATAACCGATACCCAAAAAAATAAGAGTCATTTGACTCCAATATGTTGTAAATAGTTCTCGTAAAAATTCCATAAACAAAGATACGATATTTCCAGTATTACAATTCCACTAGAATTATCAGCTTTTGAACTAAATGTACTCACTATTAGTTCCCAATAACCAGATAATCCATAGAAGGACTGTTTTGGGGAATGGAAGAGTAATTGTTGTGGGATAACTGTTTAATGCAGTTAACTTTTTTTACTGACAGTTTTTAGCTTTTTTGTCATAAATCTAAAAGTAAATCTGTAAAAAGCTTTATATGATTTCTTTGAAGCTTTGAGCGGAAAACGAGACTCGAACTCGCGACCCTAACCTTGGCAAGGTTATGCTCTACCAACTGAGCTATTTCCGCTTTTGAGGCTGCAAATATACAATTTTTTGTTATGCGACCCGTTGCCTGGTTAATCTTTTTTCAGGTCTACATATTTATATATATAATCAAAAAAAAGAATTTCATACTTCGATATTTTTTTTTACTTTTGGCATCTTAAAAATAATTCATAGTACCATGACAGAAAAGTATACCGGACAGATCTCCCAAATTATTGGAGCCGTGGTGGATGTACGTTTTGATGAAGACTGTACGTTACCGAAAATTTACGATGCCCTGGAAATCATCAGGGAAAATGGCGAAAAACTGGTGTTGGAATGTGAGCAGGATATTGGTGAAAATACGATGCGTTGTATTGCCATGGATTCTACTGACGGTCTTAAAAGGGGAATGGATGTTATCGCTACGGGTCATATGATCTCCATGCCCACGGAAAATATAAACGGGCGTCTGCTCAATGTGATCGGGGAAAGTATCGACGGAATAGGTAAAATCGATTCCCCGGTACGAAAAGGTATACATATCGATCCTCCTTCTTTTGATAACCTGACCACTACGCAGGAAGTGCTTTATACCGGTATCAAAGTAATCGACCTTATCGGTCCTTATGCAAAGGGTGGTAAGATCGGATTATTCGGTGGTGCGGGAGTTGGAAAGACTGTATTAATTATGGAGATGATCAATAATATCGCAAAAAAATATTCCGGTATGTCCGTATTCGCGGGAGTAGGAGAAAGAACCAGGGAAGGGAACGACCTGCTGCGTGAAATGATCGAATCCGGCGTAATCCGTTATGGTGATGAATTTAAAGAAAGTATGGATAAAGGTGGATGGGATCTGGCTTCCGTGGATAAGGAAGAATTAGCCAAATCACAGGCAACACTGGTATTCGGACAGATGAACGAGCCTCCCGGAGCACGTGCAAGGGTAGCACTCTCCGGATTGACCGTTGCCGAGCATTTCCGTGACGGAGATGAAGAGTCCGGTGGTAAAGACATCCTTTTCTTTGTGGATAATATTTTCCGTTTTACCCAGGCGGGTTCCGAAGTTTCGGCTCTGTTGGGACGTATGCCTTCGGCAGTAGGTTATCAGCCGACACTGGCTACAGAAATGGGTGTCCTCCAGGAACGTATCGCTTCTACGAAGAGAGGTTCCATTACTTCCGTTCAGGCCATTTACGTTCCCGCGGATGACTTGACCGACCCCGCGCCGGCGACTACTTTCTCCCATCTTGATGCGACTACGGTTTTAAGCCGTAAAGTTTCCGAATTGGGTATATTCCCGGCTGTGGATCCCTTGGATTCCACTTCCCGGATTTTGACCGAGGATATCGTGGGTAAAGAACATTATAATACGGCGCAGCGGGTAAAAGAAGCGCTTCAGCGGTATATGGAACTTCAGGATATTATTGCGATCCTGGGGATGGAAGAACTTTCCGAAGAAGACCGCAAAGTGGTTCATCGTGCGCGCCGTGTACAACGTTTCCTTTCGCAACCGTTCTTTATGGCGGAACAGTTTACCGGCATGAAGGGTAAATTTGTTTCTATCGAAGATACCATTAAAGGATTTAATATGATCCTGGATGGGGAATTGGATCATCTCCCCGAAACCGCTTTTAGTTTCGTTGGGACTATTGAAGAAGCTATCGAAAAAGGTAAACAGGAATTAGCCGCTTCTAATTAATCATATAAGATATGGATCTCAATATTATAACACCCGATGAAACTGTCTTTTGCGGAGAAGCTTCCTTGGTCCAGATGCCGGGATTAGACGGTTTATTCGAAGTTCTTCCCCACCATGCACCGATGATAGCTGCGTTGGGAAAAGGCAGGGTTAAAGCTGAAATATGCGGAAAGATGGAATATTTTGAAATAGAAGGCGGTATTGTGGAAATACTCGACGATAAAGTGTTGATCCTGGCCGAATAGCTTGATGATTTCCAATTTAATTCGTTATTAATAACAATATAGGCTTCTGTTATATTGAGCGAAAACGAAATACGCTGATCTGATATCGTAAAATATAGATACATTCCGGACACTGAGTTTATCGAAGAGTCCGGAATATTTTTGATATCTTTGTCCGCATACCTACGGCATGCGCAGGGGCGATGGGTCCAGGTTACCCGGCTGGAATGCCTAACGGCATTCGGAAGCGGAAAATCTTTTTGCCTGTGGGAATTTCCGAATCCTGTCATGAATCCTCAATAATGTTTTATAACAGATAATTATAATCAATAGCGATAAGATATCCATATCAAAAACCTTTTGCCTGTAAGTCCATCCCGAATCCCTTTAGGGATTCTACATTGGTTGCATTGGAAATTGCAGGGTTCCTTGTCCGCATGCCTAAAGGCATGCGCAGGGGGCGATGGGTCAGGTTACCCGGCTGGAATGCCAACGGCATTCGGAAGCGGAAAATCTTTTTGCCTGTGGGAATTTCCGAATCCTGTCATGAATCCTCAATAATGTTTTAAACAGATAATTATAATCAATAGTGATAAGATATCCATATCAAAAACTCTTTTGCCTGTAAGTCCATCCCGAATCCCTAAAGGGATTCTATATTGGTTGCATTGGAATTGCAGGGTTCATTGTCCGCATACCTACGGCATGCGCAGGGGCGATGGGTCCAGGTTACCCGGCTGGAATGCCTAACGGCATTCGGAAGCGGAAAATCTTTTTGATTATGGAGTTCCCGAATCCTGTCAGGAATCCTCAATAATATTTCATAACAGATAATTGTAATTAATAATGATAAGATATCCATATCAAAAACCTTTTGCTTGTAAGTCTGTCCCGAATCCCTTTAGGGATTCTATATTGGTTGCATTGAAAATTGCAGGGTTCATTGTCCGCATGCCTTTAGGTATGTGCAGAGGTGATGGGTCCAGGTTACCCGGCTGGAATGCCTAACGGCATTCGGAAGCGGAAAATCTTTTTGCCTGTGGGAATTTCCGAATCCTGTCATGAATCTTCAATAATATTTCATAACAGATAATGATAATCAATAGTGATAAGATATCCATATTAAAAACCTTTTGCTTGTAAGTCCATCCCGAATCCCTTTAGGGATTCTATATTGGTTGCATTGGAAATTGCAGGGTTCATTGTCCGCATGCCTTTAGGTATGCGCAGAGGTGATGGGTCAGGTTACCCAGCTGGAATGCCTAAAGGCATTCAGAAGCGAAATACTTTTTGCTTGTGGGTTTCCGAATCCTGTCAGGGATTCGAGACGGTTGGGTGAAGATAATCCTATTTTAATAATAAATCCCTGCTCCCGGTCCGAGAGGTAACTTCAATAGTATCCAGATTATCATTAATATGGTCCATGCAATAAAAAATACAATGGTATAAGGTAACATTGTCGAGACCAAAGTTCCGATACCGGCCTTTTTATTATATTTCTCAAAGTAAACGATCATCAGAGGAAAGAAACTCATCATCGGCGATATAATATTGGTCACACTGTCTCCGATCCTGTAAACGGCCTGCGATAGTTCGGGAGAATATCCCAATAACATGAACATGGGAATAAATACGGGCGCCAGGATAGCCCATTTTGCCGAGGCGCTTCCCATAAAGAGATTGATGAATCCCGAGAATATGATAAATAATATAACCAGAGGAATAAGTCCCAGATTGATGGCCTGCAGAAGTAAAGCGCCTTTCACGGCCAGGATGAGTCCCAGGTTGCTCCATTTGAACCAGGCTACGAATTGAGCGGCAAAAAACACCAGTACCAGAAAGGGAACGATAGATTTCAAACTGCTGACCATTCCTGATACTACATCGGCGTCTGATTTGAATTTTCCGGTAATGGCGCCGTATACGATACCCATTGTACCGATGACAAGAAAAAGTACGGCAATAAATCCTTTTAATACCGGCGAATGTAATATGGAATTGTCCCCGCCCCGTAAAAATCCATGATCCGGGATCAATCCTATCATGAAAATGATCATCCATATCAGGAAAACAATGAGCGACCACCATAGTCCTTTCTTTTCTTTGGCAGTTAACATTTCAAGTTTTTCCGGTTCCAGATTTCCTTCGTATTTGCCCAGTCTCGGCTCCACAAAACGGTGGGTGACCCAGGTGGCACAACCGGCGATGAGGAAGGTGGAAACCGCCATAAAGTAATAATTGGCCGTGGGTAATACCGTATAGGCGGGATCCAGGATATGAGCGGCTTCAGTGGAAAGTCCCGCCAGCAAAGGATCGATAGTCCCGATAAGAAAATTGGCGCTGAATCCTCCGCTCACACCGGCGAAGGAAGCGGCGATCCCGGCAATGGGATGGCGCCCCAGCGAATGGAAAATAATACCCGCGATGGGAATGATCAAAACATACCCTATATCGGAAGCTATATTGGAAAGGATTGACACCAGTACAATGATAAAAGTAATCATGGATTTCGGCGCTTTGATCACCGTTAACCTGATAGCCGTACCGATCAATCCGCTGCTTTCGGCGATACCGATACCGAGTAATGCCACCATCACAATTCCCAACGGAGCGAATCCGATATAGTTGTTCACCATTTCCAGTAATATCCGGTGCAATCCTTCTTTAGACATCAGATTGACCACTTCGATGGTTTCTCCTGTAGCCGGATGTACGGCCGACCAGTGAAAAAGATAGCCTATCCAGGATAATATAAGTATAGTGAGGGCAAAAATAGCAAATAAAGAGGCAGGATGTGGTAACGCATTGCCTACTCTTTCAATGAAGTTTAAAAAACGGCCTCCTTCTTTACGTTGGGTAAGATTTTCGGTCATGGGGGTCAGGATTTTTTGATAAAAGAGTGCAAATATAAGAAAAAAATCCATGGTTAAATTTTTTTTAAAACCTGATTCCGGTATAGGATGGTAGATATGAGTAACTCAAATCTTATTCCGAATCCCAACTTTTATCCCGGTAAGACGTTGGTTATAAAAAGTCATATCCGTTATGCATCATCTGAAAATTCTCTTTATAATCCTGATAGCTTTCCTGCTGAATTCTTGTGAAAAGGAGAATTGCGATGAAGAATGTATGAGACTTGAAAAGATGATCCGTAAGAATAATGATCCCAGGGCGACGTTCTCCTGGCACCAGTATCATCTTTTATTGGAAGAATTGAAGAAAGACCGGTATGAGGTTATTCCTGTTCGTCTGATGTCTTCCTATGATAATCCGGACAAGATCGCCGTATGTATGCGACATGACGTGGATATTCATATTTTTAAGGCGCTTGAAATGGCTCGCATAGAAAAATCCGCCGGCATCCGGTCCACTTATTTTATACTGGCCACCGCACCTTATTACGGAGAGTTTAAGAAAGGTAAAATAAAGCGTCATCAATGTATGGAAAGCTATTATAGGGAAATAGCGGACATGGGGCATGAAATAGGTATTCATAATGATTTGCTGACCGTCATGATACAGGAAAAAACGGACCCTTATCTTTTTAACCTGGAGGAACTGGATTTTTATCGTTCCTTAGGGATTCCAATATACGGAACTGCGGCTCACGGTTCGGAAATAGCCGGTAAAACGGTCCGCAATTATGAGATATTTTCTGACTTTGCTAAAAACAACCGTGTCCATTATGGTGGAAAAGAATATCCTATAGGAACAAGAAGCCTGCGGGATTATGGCTTTTCGTATGAATCCTATTTTGTCGGTACTAATAAATATTATTCCGATCTCGAAGGCAAGTGGCAGAAAAAATATCGGTTCGACTATATCCTGGAAATGTTAAGGAGCAGTGAGCCGGGCGACCGGGTACAGATCCTCACGCATCCCGTGTGGTGGGGAAAATAAATATTTAAAGCTTTAAACGGCTATTTCTTCTCCCACAAAGCACCTTCCTTCGTATCCTTGATCACAATGCCTAACTCGCTCAGTCGATGGCGGATAGTGTCGGCAACGCTCCAGTTTTTTGAATCTTTAGCATCCTGACGAATGTCGAGGATAAGTCCCATCAAACCGTCTGAAAGCCCGTCGTCCTTAATCACTTTATCTTCATTTTTCATACCCAGTATGTCATAAAAAAAGATATGGAAATATTTCTTAAGGAGATCAATATCGCTTTGGATCAAAGCGCCTTTACCGTCATGAACCGTATTAATGATACGGACGGCATCGAATAATTCCGCGATCAGCCGGGAACTGTTGAAGTCGTCGTTCATCGCTTCATAGGAGCGGTCGATCCATGATTGTATATTGTCCGTTGAGGTTTCCGACGGTTTTAATTTCTCCAAAGTATCGAGACCGGCGTAAAGTTTAGCCATTCCTTTTTCGGCTGCCGACAATGCTTCGTTCGAAAAATCCAGGGTGCTGCGGTAATGGGCCTGTAATACGAAGTAACGGATGGTCATGGGTGAGTAAGCCTGCTCCAGCAACGGATGATCACCGGTGAAAAATTGGTTCAGAGTAATAAAATTACCTAAGGATTTTCCCATTTTCTGACCGTTGATCGTGATCATGTTATTGTGGATCCAGTATTTTACCGATTCCTGTCCGTTTACTACAGTACTTTGGCATACTTCCGATTCGTGATGCGGGAATAAAAGATCGAGACCTCCTCCGTGGATATCGAAACTTTCTCCCAGGTATTTGGTGCTCATGGCGGTACATTCGATGTGCCATCCCGGAAATCCTAAACTCCACGGCGATTTCCATCGCATGATATGTTCCGGAGAAGCTTTTTTCCATAACGCAAAATCCGCCGGATTCCTTTTTTCCTGTTGTCCGTCCAGTTCACGGGTATTGGAGATCATATCTTCCAGCTTACGGCCTGACAATTTCCCGTATCCGTAATCCCGGTTAAATTTAACCACGTCGAAATAGACGGAGCCATCCGAAACATAAGCATAACCCTTTTCCAGGATTTTTTCGATCATATCGATCTGTTCCATAATATGACCCGAAGCTCTCGGCTCTATGGACGGCCGTTTGACATTGAGCCTGTCCATGGCCGCATGGTAACTGTCGATATAATATTGGGCGATTTCCATGGGTTCCAGTTGTTCAAGCCTGGCCTTCTTTTCGATCTTGTCTTCTCCTTCGTCGGCATCGTTTTCCAGATGGCCTACGTCGGTAATATTCCTGACGTACCGTACTTTGTACCCCAGATGTTGCAGGTACCGGTATACCAGGTCGAAAGTAACGGCCGGACGCGCGTGCCCTAAATGCGGTTCGCCATAGACGGTTGGTCCGCAAACGTACATACCAACTCTTCCCTCATGTAACGGGACAAAAAGTTCTTTTTCCTTAGAAAGTGTGTTGTAAATATATAATTGGTTCTGATGGTCCATAGTTTTAATTTTGAGTCTGATTTATCATGATAACAGTATATCCGGGATAATGTTAATCATGATCGTTACTTTTCGAAAAGCTGTTCGATCGTATCCCGGTATTTATTCATGATAAAGTTTCGCCTGAGTTTCATGGTCGGTGTTAATTCGCCGGTTTGTATGCTCCATTCGTAATCGATAAGCAGATAACGTTTTACCTGTTCCGTATCGCCAAAAAACTTATTATAATGATCCACGATCTTTTTGAATTTCTTCACGACTTCGGGATGGTGGATCATTTCCTCATTGGTCGTATATTCGATTCCTTTACGGGCACACCATGACCGCAGGTCGCCGAATTCCGGTACGATAAGCGCGGCGGCGAATTGTTTGTTTTCACCTACCACCATTATATTATCGATCATCGGATCTTCGGAGAATTTATTTTCAACGAGCGTGGGTACCACATATTTCCCGAAAGCCGTTTTAAACATTTCCTTTTTACGGCCGGTAATGCGCAGTTGTCCTTCCGGTTCGAACTGCCCGATATCACCCGTATGGAACCATCCCTCCTCATCGATCGATTCCAGAGTTAATTCAGGAGCTTTATAATAACCCAGCATCACGCAATGGCCTCTGGTCAGTATTTCTCCGTCGTCGCCGATCTTTACCTCGATGCCGGGGAGAGGGGGGCCGACCGTTCCGAATTTTATGCCGTTCTTAAAAAAATTACTTACTCCGATTACCGGAGAAGTCTCGGTCAACCCGTATCCTTCCAGGATAGGGACTTCCATCGCGAAGAATATTTTGCTGATCAGGGGTTGTATGGCGGCTCCGCCCGATACGATCACGTTAAAGTTCCCTCCGATGGCTGCTTTCCATTTCTTCAATACCAGTTTACGGGCCAGTTTTAATTTCAGGTTATAGTACCAGCTTCTGCCCTCCATTTCGAAATCCCTTGCCACTTCATCCGCCCAAAAGAATATTTTTCTTTTGATCCCTTTCTGTTTCCTTCCGGTAGCGATGATCCGGTCGTAAAATTTCTCAAGCAAACGAGGCACGGTAGTGAAAATATCAGGCCTGATTTCCTGTAGGTTGTCCGCGATTTTCGCCATTCCTTCCGCGTAATAGATCGAGATTCCCAGTATGTGCCAGGTATAGATCATCATCCGTTCATAAATATGGCATAAAGGGAGGTAGCTTAAAACACGGCTGTTGGTATTTACCGGCACGATAGGCATAACAGCTTTGGCATTACTGAGAAGATTGCGGTGGGAAAGCATAACGCCTTTCGGATTTCCTGTTGTCCCGGATGTATAGATCAGGGTAATGGGATCATCCGGAGTGATACGGTCTTTGATATCGGTAAGATATTGGGGACTGGGATTGGCCATGCCCAGCTCGATCACTTCATTTAAATGCCGGTATCCCCTCAGATTCCTGAAAGTATATACGTTATCGGTGAGTTCCGGGATTTCGGATATAATGTTTTCAATCTTCCTTAATAATTCCCAACCGGATACAAATACCATTTTAACTTCCGCGTGGTGAAGTATATATTTGTAATCAGCTTCGCTGATGGTCGGGTAGATGGATACGTGGATCGCACCCAGTTGTAAAATGGCCATGTCCAGAAAATTCCATTCCGGCCTGTTGTTCGTGATGGAAGCAATGCGGTCACCTTTCTTTATACCCAACTGCATTAATCCGTAACTGATATAATTGACTTTCTCAATATACTGGTTAATGCTGTATTTGACCCATACTCCGTTCTCTTTGCTGCAAAGTGCATCATCATTAGGGAAATGGGTGGCATAATGAGGTAAAATGTCAAAAATGCGGGTTATCTCCATGACATCTGTATTTAAAACGCAAAAATACAAAAAATAGGGAGTCGGGGAAATAAGAAGAAAATATCGAAACAAATCCATTTTCCTCCTTGTTGTAACTTTACTTTCACTACCACCGTTTTAAGTTAAGTCGTATTGTAAAAAGATTACAAATTATTTTGAAGTGTAAAGCACGGAATATCCGTAAGTCAATAAAAAATTGCATTGAGCCCTGTTTTCTCCTGATGGCTCTTGTTTTGCTTTTTCTGGCTGTTCAGGCTGTTCCGGGAATTTCACAGGAAAATTATGAGATCCGCCGGATCAGGTTTAAAGGCAATAAAACCTTTAGTAAATCCGAATTACTGGACCATACGGCGATGCAGACTTTTAATCTTTTTAAAAGGATCCAGCGGAGAGATCCGGTATTGTACAGTGCGGAATTTATGGAAAGCGACCTTCAGCGCTTAACTATTTTTTATCAAAGCGAAGGATTCCTTCATGCGGATGTCTTGCTCGATACCCTTATCATTAACCATAAAAAACAACGTGTAAATATCAACATAAAAATTAGAGAAAATAAATCGGTAAAGGTAGATACGGTAAAATTCAAGCTTAATGAACCGTTACACCATGTTAATCCGGATTCCCTTCTACGTAAATTATCCAAAAGACTCCTGTTGGCAACCGGCGCACGTTTCCGGGATAATGGGATCTATGAAGATGTGGGTGAAATCAATACGGAATTCTTTAACCTGGGATATGTATATGTGAAGACCAATTTTGATTTAAATCTCAGGCCACAGGCTGATCTGGTGGATATCAGTTATGATATTTTTCCCGGACAGATATGTTCCTTCGGACAAACCACAATTACCGGGACGAACAATATCAGGGAAAGAAAGATGCGTAAATTGCTGGCTTATAATCCGGGTGACCAGTATTCCAAAACCAAACTGGATAAAACCCGTTCTAATTTGTACGATCTACAGTTATTCCGGGTGGTGTCGATCAATCCGCAAATGGACTGGGACCATCAGGAAAATCCGATTCCGATACGGATCGTTATACAGGAAATACCCCGCTGGGAATCCAAATTCGGGATAGGCTTCGGAACGGAAGATCGTTTCCGGGCATTTGCCGATGTCACTTACCGTGGATTGTTTGGTGGGACCAGCCGCTTGAACTTATATGCCAAACATTCTTACCTTACTCCGTATATGGTCAGCCTGTCGTGGATCGAACCCATGTTTTTCGTAAAAAAACTTTCACTGACGGTCAATCCTTATATCCAACGCCAGAGGGAGCCCGGATATAATAATCTCACTTTCGGTCTTAATCTTCCCGTTGCTTATACTTTTAACGATTATCTTAAAGGGAGCCTGGCTTATTATTTTGAAAATGTGACCCAATATGAAGCCAGTGAAATTAATCCGGAAGATGATAAATTCCTTTATAACAAATCCGGGATGGCGCTGTGGTTCGCTTTTAATAATTCCGATCCGGTCTTTTCCGCTGAAAAAGGATGGTCCGTAAGTTTAGGCGCCAAAGTTAACGGCTATATTTTCGGGACGCAGTTCGATTATACCAAATTATGGATTGACGTCCGGAAATATCTGAGATTGGGAAAATTCGTAGTGGGTTTGCGGGGTATGATCGGTGCGATCCACTCTTCCGATACTACCGGTTTTATTCCGGTTGAAGATCGTTTTTATTCGGGCGGGACCAATTCTAACAGGGGGTGGGCCCGTTCGGAACTCGGACCCAAACGCGAAAACGGTACTCCGATGGGAGGGGAGAGTATTCTTGAAATGAATGTCGAGGTTCGCCATCCGTTATTCTGGCGTTTGGAAATTGCCGCTTTCGTGGACGTCGGAAATGTATGGGCTCAGGATTACCATTACCGCTTTAATGATCTTGCCTGGGCGGTGGGTGGCGGATTGCGGCTGAATACCCCGATAGGACCGGTCAGGCTGGATCTGGGAGTACCCATCGCGAATGAGAAGAAATCGGTGCAGTTTTTTATCAGTATAGGACAAGCCTTTTAATATGAAAGCAGTAAAATTAACATTGAAAATACTGGGATGGGTCCTTGCGGGGATCGTCATCCTGATTTTAGCTGCTTTACTATTGATACAGACTGCTTTTGTAAAACGGCAGATTGTCAGGATTGCGGAAAACCAGGTCAATAAAAACCTGTATGCCGTACTCTCGGTTGGAAAATTAAGAGGAGATTTCCTGACTCATCTTGAGCTGGATAATGTATTGCTTACCTCCCTCGACCGGGATACGATCGCTTATGTGCCTGCCATACACCTCGGATATAGGCTTTGGCCTCTGATAAAAGGGGAAATATGGGTGAAAAAGATCCTTTTCGATCAACCGTATATCAATCTCGTACAGATGAGCGATTCGAGCTGGAATGTGGCCAATATAGGCAAACCGTCAGCCGATACTTCCACATTCGTATTTAACATGCTTCTACGGTTGGAAGAGGTGAAAATCAATGACGGAAGTGTAAGGATCGAGGCCGTGGACACTATTTTCCCCCGGGCCGTGAAAGACTGGTATGTCGATCTTTCGGGCGATTACCGGACCGACAGTATTCATGCCGATCTTAAGGATTTTCGTTTTGTTACCGTTGACCCGGAACTTGAATTACGGCAACTGAACCTGAAGGGAGACTGGACAGGCAGGATGTTGAGGATTGAAGATCTTTTTATTCAAACAAATGAAAATCAGATCACGGCGCAGGGTTATTATGATTTCTTAGGGAATAAAAAATCTTATGTGAATCTTAATACACAGCCTTTGGTTTTAGACGAATTTAGATATTATCTGCCCGAAAATTTTCATCTCGGAGCGCGTCCTGTGCTTCATTTGCAGGCTGAACTGGAAAAAGATTTTTTGGGTGCCAATATGCAACTGGCCGATCAGGAGCAGGAACTGCAATTTAACCTGAATACTCATCATCTTCTGGAATACTTTTCTGATGATAAAACGCCCGTTACTTATGAACTGCATTTAAATATCCGGGGAGTAGATCTTCAATATTGGCTTGATAACCCTGACCTTCAATTTATTGTGCAGGGTACGGTTAACGCTGGTGGAGAAGGATTATCTCCCGAAACCATGCGATCGCATATAACAGGAAACTTCAACAATATGTCCGTTTACGGGACACGTATTAATCAATTAGATCTGGTACTGGATTATCTGGCCGGAAATGTAAAAGGTGTTCTCGACGGGAACGCTTCTTTCGGAAAGTTATGGATTAAACCCGAGATTAATGGTCTTTTAAGCCGAAATCCGCAATACCGGGCACAATTGGAAACCCGGGACCTCAACCTGGCATTTTTACTGGGAAAGGAATATCCGACTTCCCTTAACATGAATGCTTCACTCGAAGGATCCGGTATCGATCCCAATACTTTAAACGCGACAGGAAATGTCAATTTATTTCCTTCCCATGTTATGGGATATAATATTGATACCTTAACAGCCGATGTTGCCTTGATCTCAGGAGAAGTTTTTCTGGATTCACTTTACGCGGAAGCATTCGGCGCCGAATTGCAGGCATCCGGCAATTATATCCTCCGGGATACGGCCGATGTCCGGTTGAAATTGCACCTGGATAGCATACAATCAATAATAGACCTGCTGGATATCGGGCAATTGGATTCACTTAGAACCAGGGCTGACATTACAGCGCATGTTCATGGAATACCGGCCGATTTGCGTGGTGATGCGTTCCTGCGGCTTCATGATACATATTATGGTGAATATCATTTAGATTCGCTTGATCTTCGGGCCCGTGCACACGTAAAAGAATTAGGGAAAGAAATAGTGGCCGAAATGGCATTGAAAGCCGGCAGCATATATATCGGGGATATGGTTTTCGATTCTTTGAAAATGGCCCTGTCTACGGACCTGGAACATGTCGAAATCGCCGTAAAACTTGATAGCCGTGATATACAGGCCAAACTGACAGGAGCGGCAAGACTGGGAGATACTGTGGAAATCGCCCTTACCAGCCTGCAGGCCGGCTACAAAGGTTACGACTGGCATCTTGCCGAAGATACGGCCTCCATTCTTATAGCAAAAGACGAATATAAGATTCATGATTTTACGCTGCTCTCTCCGGGAGTAGATACGACGCAGGTCGTTTTTATTGAAGGTATCGTGCGTCGTAACGGTAATCAGGATTTACAGGTAGGGATAAGGAATGTGGATGTGGCTGAAGTGACCGGGCTTTTCTCCACGGGTCAGGATATAACCGGTCTTTTTAACCTTGATTTCCGGCTACTGGGTCCGGCTTTTTCTCCGAGGATCAGAGGCCGTTTTGATGTGGATAATGCTACGGTACAGCAATATCGGTTGGATAGCCTTCAGGGCAGGATTAATTACAGGGATGACACCTTCCGGGCCTCGTTTTCCCTGGTGCCCCAGGATAACGGCCATTTGTTCGCCTCCGCGAGATTGCCGGTCACCCTCAGGCTTAATGATAGTATACAATTCAGTATTCCCCGGAATGAGGATTCCCTCCGCCTTCGCTTGCTTATACGGGATCTGCCGTTGGCGGTAATGGAACTTTTTATCAAAACCGATGATGTGGAAGGTCATATCGAAAGCCGGATCAACGTGGACGGCACGATGGGAAATCCGCGTATCGACGGTAACCTGCATGTCGTGGACGGACTGGTGAAAATCGACAGGTACGGTATTAATTACCACAATATCCAATCGGATATCTATATCGAGACCGACAATGTCCGGGTGGATACTTTACTGGTAGAAAGTCGTAGGGGCAATATGCAGGCGAAAGGAAACGCCCATTTCAACAAGGAAATTTATAAAGGTAAACTGGACAATTCCGATCTTAAAATTACTTTCGACCGTTTCCGGCCTTTTGACCACAGGCAGTACAATATGCAGGTATCGGGAGAAATAGATTTGACGGCCAATAGCGACAGCGTTTATTTTTCCGGGGAAGTTACGATTCCGGAAACTGAAATTTATCTGCCTGCGGTCATGAGGCTTATCGGGAGAAACACTGCGGTAGATCTGCCAAAACCCCTTTTGATAAAAGAACTTGAAGGAGATTCCGTTTCCCAACCCGCCATAACCGAAGTTCCTGTTACCGATACCGTGGAACAGGAAAGACCGAACCTGGAATTCCTGGATAACCTTCAGGGAGATCTCCGGATTATTGTTCCCCGCAATATGTGGATAAAAACCGATGATATGCGACTGGAATTATCAGGGGATGTGGAGTTGATGAAACATCGGGATTATTTCGAACTTTTCGGAAGTGTGGATGTAATACGCGGACAATATAATCTTTTTGGGAAAGTACTGGTCATCAAAAGCGGAACCATCACTTTCCAGGGAGGAGAAGAATTAAATCCTATTTTTAATATCCAAGCCCAATATTCTTTCCGTGACCAGGGACAGGTGAAACGGGACCTTAATGTAAATATTACCGGTGATATTAACTCACCGGAGCTAAGTTTCAGCATAGGAGATGAGCCTGTTACCGAAGGAGATGCTTTGTCATATCTTTTATTTGGTAAAAGTATGGACGGTCTCACCTCCGGTCATGAACAAAGTGTGATTGATGCGGCGGATATTGCCACTAACCTTGCTGCCAATGTGATCTCTTCCCAACTTTCTAAAATTCTCGGGAATGCTTTAAATGTGGATTACATCGAACTGAAAACCACCGGTTCTTTTGATAATGCATCGTTCGTAGTAGGGAAGTATATAACCAATAAATTATTCGTAAGTTACGAACAGCATATCGGTCCCCTGGAAAATAAAGATGTGGCACGCTATGAAATGACATTGGAATATGAGATTTTTAAATTTCTTTTCCTCCAATTGACCAGTTCTTCCATATCCAATGGCGCAGATGTTATTTTTAAATTCAATTCAAAAAAATAACCGCCGGCCGTTTTTATCATTTATTAGGTAACGAACGTAAAAAATTATCAAACAAATATCAGCAAATCATGATGTTTGTATCTTTTGAAACCTAATTCCGTTTAAGTATAATAGTGAAAAATAGTTCCTGATTTAATCAGGGATGAACTTCGGATAAACATACCTGTATTCAATGATTGATATTTGATTTATTTTATTATAAATCAATATTTTACCTAAAATAAATGCTTATGTTATATGGATATATTCGCGTGAGCTCTGATAAACAGACAGTTGAGAATCAGAGATTTGAAATTAATCAATATTACGACCAGCAATATAAATCCGATAATATTAATT
>CALECM010000058.1 GCA_937949745.1 uncultured Bacteroidales bacterium
GACAATATTGATCCGATGATTACTTACAGAGGTAACGATACAATAACCGGTACTATTAAAATACCCGCTACTCCCAATACACCTCCGGCACTGGAAGAGACTATTCCATACGGAATGCCTTATACCATTACCCCGACAGGAGCCAGTCCTCTCAATTATTTCTATTTCTACGATCCTTCAACCGGGGAACTGGAAGGAGAAGGCTCCGCATTCACCACACCGCGTATTTACGATCCCGTGACCGTTTATGATTACAGCGGACGTATTTCTGAAAATGAATTCGCACAGGAAGTAACTGTTGGAAATCCCGCATCTACTTCTAATACCACATTACCTTTTACTTTTTCACAAGGACAATCGGTAGGTGTTATCCTCTACACGGCAGCGGAAATGGGAGGCCATTCCGGTACGATAGATACCATCGCCATACAAATCAACAAGACAGCTTCAGATGGGTTCCCCGTGAAGATATATCTCAAAAATGATAACAGAGCTTCGCTTTCAGGTGGAAATTATACCTGGTCGGCTTTTACCAACGGAGCCACCCTTATCTTTGACGATCTCACGGATTTCGCTCCGAACGACGGATCATGGTTTAAGATTCCTGTTCCCGGCGGATTCGAATATACGGGAGAAAGCTTACTGATATTGACTCAGCATGATTGCGGAAATGCTTCATGTGCCAACAGCCTTGGTATCAATCCTACTCCCGAATTCAGATGGTCTAATACCACCCCGGTAACCAAAGTTATTTCCAGCGCTTCCAATTCTCCTATCGTGTCTGCCAATTTCTCTGGTACCACAAGCAGGATCAATACCAAATTCCATATCAATTATGCGTGTGTTTCACCTAAATCTACTTTCACGCTCAGGACTACAATCCCCAATTGTGACCTTGAACTATTATCGATCGAGAGTCCGGTAACTCCAAATAACAACTATGGTAATAATGAAACCGTAAAAGTAAAAATTAAAAATCACGGTTCTACCGCTGCCTCCGGATTTGCAGTAGGTTATTATCTGGAAGGAGAAGCTGCAACCGAAGAATCTTTCAGGGGCTCAATTCCCGCCGGCGGTACAGGTGAGCATACTTTCACAACCGGCATAGACCTTACCGGTATATATTTCGCAAATAATTTCTATGCTTATGTAAGGCAGGAATGCGATATCCATAGATTCAACGATACCCTGGGGATGGTACTGGAACACGATGATCCCTGTTTCTCAAGGGCATGGGACGCTACCGGAGCCGATATTTCCAATTTCACCTTCTCGAATATCAACAATGGTCCGGGTACTCCTATCTTCGGATATAATGTAGCGCCGAACGACGGGATGTATACCGATTATACCCAGACCGTACCTCCGGCAATCGTGGTGGTAGACCAGTTCTACAGTTTCTCGATCACCAATTCCTTCACGACTCAAAACGGCACCCCGCTTTACAAATATATCTATATTGATTTTAACAGGGATAATCAATTCTCTGCGAATGAATTGGTTTTTTCCACTCCGACCGCTATCCCGGCCCCGACGCCTGCCAATCCGGCATCTGCAGTGACAACAGGAAGAATTGACATTCCTTTGAATGCTTCGCTGGGATTGACCCGTATGAGAGTGATTACTTCACAAACCAGCCTCACCAGTCCATGTGTATTGTATCAATACGGAGAGACCGAAGATTACGCCGTACAGATATCTCCTGCGTTACCACACGATTTGGGCATCACGGCCATACTGCATCCTTCCGGCTCTATCTGCGCGGATCAGGAAGGCCGGATTAAAGTAACAGTAAAAAATTACGGTACCTCAACCGAAGATTTTTCGGAAAGTAATTCATTATTGATCACAGCTACTGTTAGCGGTGTGGGGAATAACACCTATACCACAACTATTACTTCAGGAAGTTTACAACCACGTGAAGAGATGATCGTCATAATAGAAGGAGTTGATTACAGCCAGATCGGAGAGTATAATACCCATATTGTTTTACAATACCTGTCTGACCAGTATTCCTTCAATAACGAATTTAATGCAACTGCAAAAGTCGAAAGTAATGCTATAGCTTCTGTTCCCGTAAGCGAGAATTTTGAAAATATGGCTGAAGGCACTTCATTCTCCGCCGATTGGAAAATGGAAAGTACAACCTCCAATTATCAGTGGGCAGTACAACAGGGTGGCACCAACCGGATCCCGGCAAATGACCATTCTATCGGTATACCACCATGGGGAATCGTGCCGGAAGGTAAATACGCTGTGGTAAAACCCGCAACTTCCGCTAATCCGAATGCCATCACTACGCTTACTTCCCAATGTGTCGATTTACATTATCATAACCAATATCCGAAACAAGTAGATTACTGGGAACATATCTATGCAGCCAATGCCAATACCCAGAATAAACTTTATGTGCAAATAGGTTCCGGCGACCACTACATTACGGTAGATTCCATAACCGGCCGTACGAATACCAGTACAGCTCCGCCGTGGTATAAAAGAACTGTAGTCCTTGACGACTTTGACGAAGTGGCAAAAGTTCGATTCCTGGCTACCGGACAAAACGGCACTATTTACACTGCCATAGATGATATCGCAATAGATTTCGGAAAACCGGATATAGGAATTGAAGCGATCGTTTATCCGAGCGAAGATCCTGCTGACTGCCTGGTTCGGGAAGATTCGGTTACGATGACCGTCCGCATCAAAAATTACGGACTGGTATCCGTATATGATTACCAGGTGACCGGAAGCTCTTCATCAGGTTCGTTCTTCTTCTCCAAGACTGAGGATATCACCCAGCCTTTACATCCGGGCGAAACCATGGAATATACATTTACGGCTAAATTCCCGACACCGGGTGAGATATACTCCCTCTGTCAGTTCGGAGCTTCGACAAGCATTGAACATGATAGTGATCCGGAGAACGATATTAAGACGGTAATTACCTGCCTGACTATCGGAATAGAAGAAAACTTAACCGACAATGGAGTGATACTCGGCCAGAATATCCCGAATCCGGCTTCGGCCAGAACCCGTATTCCATTCAGTATTCCCAAAGAAGGTGAAGTTATAATCAATATCCATTCTATCGAAGGACAATTACTGGAATCCTATACCGGATATTACGATCAGGGAGAGCATATGATCAATATCAATACCAGGAATCTTGCGGCCGGTATATATCTCTACAACCTCCAATACGGAGATGTCTCACTGACAAAGAAAATGATTATCCAAAAATAAAAAATGAAGGCTGTCCCGAAAAGACAGCCTTTTTTATTCAAATATCGTATATTTGCGTCGTATTTACATCTACGGAAATCATTATTAACAAACCGGCTTTTTTTATGAAAAAGAATTACACTTTTAAAAATTTGTTTATTGTCTCAATCTTTATCAGTTTTCTCGGCCTACAGCTAAATGCACAAACCCGGAGCGAATTTTACGTACAGATAGGTGCCGCCATTCCGGTAGGTTCATTCGCTGGCGGAAATGATATTATTATTGATGATTTTTACAACAGTGCTGAATCTTTCTATAACGGAGCAATTCCGGGACCCGGCTTTACATTCGGTTACGGATACTTCTGGGATGGCGTATTTACGCCTAAAGACGCTTTGGGAATATTCGCCGACGCAACCATTATCTGGAATCCTGTGAAAAAAAGTATCAGGGAATTATCTGATAGGACTCCGTCCTATTTAACTTATTCAATTGCCATAGGGCCTAAATATTGTTATTATCTTGGCACCTCCGAGAGAATTTCGGTTTTTGGACAACTGGGTATTACATTAGGTTCCACAAGTCAGCTTAAAGGAAATATAAGTCCACAGTTTGGCGTCGGAGGGATAGCAGGTGCCGGAGTGGGATATATGGAATGGTTGACCGCGGGTCTCTATTTTACTTATTTCGGAAATCAGAAGATCAGATATTCCGGAATTGAAACCAATTTAGCTATGAATCCCATGGCACTCCAGATCAAAGTCGGATTTCATTTCTAAACGGCTACCGGAGCCTTGATATGGGGTTCTGGATCATATCCGGTCAATTGGAAATCTTCATATTTAAAATCAAAGATCGAAGTAACCTCCGGATTGATCATCATGCGGGGCAGGGATTTCGGACTTCGGGTTAATTGTTCTTTAGCCTGTTCCATATGATTGGAATAAAGATGAACATCTCCGAAAGTATGGATAAAATGTTTAGGCTTTAACCCTGTAACCTGGGCAATCATCATCAGTAAAAGCGAGTAAGAAGCGATATTAAACGGCACTCCCAGAAAAAGATCGGCGCTACGCTGATAGAGTTGACAGGATATTTCCCCATTGTTCACATAAAACTGAAAAAGGACATGGCACGGGGCAAGGGCCATCTCCGGAATTTCCGCTACATTCCACGCACTCACAATAAGCCTTCTGGAATCGGGATTATGTTTTATTTGTTCGATAACATCACTGATCTGGTCGACAGTAGAACCGTCCTTAGCACCCCAGGAACGCCATTGTTTACCGTAAACTGGACCCAGATCGCCATTTTCGTCAGCCCATTCATCCCAGATCTTAACCCCGTGATCTTTCAGATATCTGATATTGGTATCTCCCTGAAGAAACCATAAAAGTTCATAAATAATAGAACGAAGGTGTAGTTTTTTGGTTGTTAGCAACGGGAAACCTTCTTCAAGGTCAAACCTCATCTGATATCCGAAAACACTATAAGTTCCGGTACCGGTACGGTCTGCTTTATAGCTGCCGTTCTCTATAATATGGTTGAGTAAATCGAGGTAATTTTTCATAATATCTGTTTGATGATGCAAAAATAAAGAAATGATTCAAAAATCATCCCGTTGTTGAACCCTTTATTTATTTATTCGTTGAAACAAGGACAGGATATATCACCTAATTCGTTAAGATACGGCAATTTAATTTATCGTTTAAACTCGTCTGCAAAAGGACGTGACCATATAAAGGATTGGTATTTTTAATTACTTTTGCAAAAGTAATTAATGATATACTTAACAATATAAAAACATGGAATTATTAGACCAAATCAGGGAAAAAGCCAGGAAAGCACATAAGAGGATCGTTTTACCGGAAGGCGAAGAGGACAGGACTTTAAAGGCAGCGGATATCATTCTGAAAGAAGGTTTTGCTGAACTTACTTTGCTGGGAAATGAAAATATCATCATGTCCAAAGCAAAAGAATTCGGCCTGACAGAGCTTGACAAAGCTACTATTATAGATCCTAAAAATAATCCCAGAAAAGATTTTTACGCCGGAATGATGGTGGAGATCAGGAAAAATAAAGGGATGACGATGGAGGAAGCTTTACGATTGGTTGAAGATCCGTTGTATTTAGGTGTATTATTGATAAAAAATAAAGAAGTCGACGGGGAAGTTGCCGGAGCTTTAAATGCCACCGGAGACGTACTACGCCCTGCTTTCCAGATCGTGAAAACCCTACCGGGAATCTCGGTAGTTTCTGGGGCTTTCATCATGATTCTGAAAGACAAACAATGGGGTGATGACGGAGTGATGGTTTTCGCAGACTGCGCTGCGCATCCCAATCCCAATGAAAATGAGCTGGCGCAGATCGCGGTCGCTTCCGCGCAAACTGCCAAAAGTATCGCAGGTCTGGATCCGAAGGTCGCGATGTTAAGTTTCTCAACCAAAGGATCGGCCAAACACGAAATGGTAGACAAAGTGGTCAATGCGACCCGCATAGCCAAAGAGATGGCCCCTGACCTGAAAATAGATGGTGAGTTACAGGCCGACGCCGCGATCGTACCTGGTATAGGAGCTTCAAAAGCCCCGGGAAGTGAAATTGCCGGAAAAGCTAATGTCCTGATATTCCCCACCCTGGAAGTAGGAAATATCGCTTATAAATTAGTACAACGCCTAGCCAATGCAGAGGCGATAGGCCCGATCATGCAGGGAATGGCCGCTCCGATTAACGATCTCTCACGGGGATGTTCTGTGGAAGATATCGTGAATCTGGTTGCCATTACGGCAAATCAGGCAACCAATGGATAAAAGTGGCATGTAAGCCGCTCCTCTGACCTGTGTCTTAAAATATAATTGTAATACTGTGACCATGAGAAAAAGAGGATTATTGTTGATCATATGTATATTTTGCGCTTTAAATACTACGATAGCGCAAAATGACGACGTGCCGTTGCCGAGAAGTTTACAAAGCAGAAGTACCCGCAACCCGGAGAATCCCGAACGGAAAATCAAATTTAC